>JANWZC010000179.1 GCA_025054975.1 Raineya sp. | reverse complement strand
CTGCTTTGAATTTTCAAATAGCTACCCAACACCCCGACTATTATTTGAGTATGGGGCTTACTGCCGAACAGGTTGCTAAAGATTACAAAATCAGTCGTGAGGCACAGGACGAATTTGCTTATACTTCACACCAAAGAGCTATTAAAGCCATACAAGAAGGCAAATTCAAAGACGAGATTGTACCTATTAGCGTAGAAGAGGTATATGTAGAGGAAGGTAAAAAGAAAAAACGTTCGTGGGTAGTAGATACCGATGAAGGACCTCGTGCTGATACTTCAATGGAAGCACTTGCCAAACTCAAACCTGCCTTTGCCGCAGGAGGTAGTGTTACAGCAGGCAATTCATCTCAAACCTCCGATGGAGCAGCTTTTGTAATGGTAATGTCGGAAAAATTAGTCAATGAATTGGGCTTGAAACCTATTGCTCGTATGATGTCTTATGCAGTAATGGGTGTAGAGCCTCGTATTATGGGCATTGGACCTGTAGCCGCCATTCCCAAGGCACTCCAAAAAGCTGGTTTGAAGCTCGCTGATATTGGTTTAATTGAGCTTAATGAAGCCTTTGCCGCTCAAAGTTTAGCCGTTATCAATGAATTAGGGTTAGATAGAAACATCACCAATGTGAATGGTGGTGCAATAGCTCTCGGACATCCTTTGGGTTGTTCTGGGGCTAAACTTTCTGTGCAACTCTTTAATGAAATGAAACGCCGAAATGTAAAATATGGCATGGTAACTGCTTGTGTGGGAGGAGGACAAGGAGTAGCTGGAATTTTTGAGGCTTTGTAATTTGTTAAGCGAGGGGCAAAATGCAAATTGCCCCTTTTTTTATACGCAGTGAAAAATCAGTGTAGGCAAGTGTATCAACTCAATTTTTACACAAAAAAGTTGTGATATATCCTCAGACAAATTTAGTTTTGTACCACTCTTGCGGCTTTTGAACTTTGCGGATAAGTATGCTTCTACTTCTGCTCAGCAATCAAAACCAGAAGATACTCAACGACTAAAAAAAGAGTGATTTTGAAAATATTCTCCTCAAAACCAATTTTTATTCAGTCGGTTATTATTAAATCTCAAACTCAAAACGTTGAACTCTAAACCTTCAAATCTATAACTTTATGAAATACTTTTTGCGTTATTTTTTTAGGGGGTTGCTTTTTGTTGTACCTGTTAGCATTACAACTTACACTTTGTATTTTGTGGTGAATGCTTTGGATAAACTTTTCCCGTACTTTCATATTCCAGGTCTGGGGGTAATTGTAGTAATTGCAGGCACAACTATTTTGGGATATTTGGGTTCGGCGTGGCTCACCAAGCCTATCTTGCAACTCTTTGACAAAATTTTAGAAAAACTGCCTTTTGTCCGAATTATTTACTCTTCTATTAAAGATTTAACTTCGGCTTTCGTAGGCGAAAAGAAAAAATTTGATAAACCTGTTTTGGTTCAAATCTCACAAGATTCCAACTTGAAACGTTTAGGCTTTGTAACCCAAGAAGACCTCAACGAGTGGGGACTTGATGAAAATCACGTAGCTGTGTATATTCCTCATTCTTACAATTTTTCGGGAAATTTGTTTATTGTAGAAAAAAAATTTGTTACTCCTATCAATAGCAGTGGTGCTGATATTATGAAATTTATTGTTTCGGGGGGCGTAATTGATATAGATGAAGAACCAACTATCAAAAAATAAATTGCTCGGCGGCTCTTTGGTGATTTTCCTGAAAAATTGTATATTTGTAGAATAATTTTCAAGCTATGTCCTCACCGAATTTCATAGATTATGTAAAAATCAATTGCCGTTCGGGCAAAGGCGGAGCAGGTGCTGTACATTTTCGTAGAGAAAAATATGTACCTAACGGAGGACCAGACGGCGGCGATGGCGGACGTGGCGGACATATCATTTTGCGGGGCAACCAACAACTTTGGACACTCTTGCACCTAAAATATCAAAAGCACATCAGAGCCGAAAATGGTATCAATGGGCAAGGCAATAACAAAAAAGGAGCAGACGGCAAAGATGTCATTATAGAAGTACCACTTGGTACGGTTGCCAAAGATGCTGAAACAGGAGAAGTCCTTTTAGAAATTACACAGCACGGCGAAGAAAAAATTCTTTTGAAAGGCGGTAGAGGAGGTTTAGGAAATTGGCATTTCAAAACAGCAACCAAACAAGCTCCTCATTACGCACAACCCGGTGAGGCAGGTGAAGAAAAATGGATTATCCTTGAACTCAAAGTTTTAGCAGATGTTGGTTTAGTGGGTTTCCCAAACGCAGGAAAATCTACGCTGCTCTCTGTAATTTCTGCTGCCAAACCTGAAATTGCTCCTTATCCTTTTACAACGCTTACTCCGAATTTGGGGGTTGTGAAATATAAAGATTTTCAATCTTTTATTGTAGCCGATATTCCAGGTATCATTGAAGGAGCTTCCGAAGGCAAAGGACTGGGAATTCGTTTTTTACGCCATATTGAACGAAACTCTTTACTGCTTTTTATGGTTTCAGCAGAAAGCGAAAATATTAGCAAAGAATATAAAATTTTGCTCAAAGAACTTGAAAAATACAACCCTGAACTTTTAGAAAAACCTCGCTTGCTGGCAGTGAGTAAGATAGATTTACTTGATGAAGTAGGCTTGCAGAGAATAAAAAAAACTCTGCCCAAAAATATTCCGAATATTTTTATTTCAGCGGTTACCAATTATAATATTGAAGCACTGAAAGATTTACTTTGGCAACATCTCACAGAAGCTAACATTCTACCAATCACCACAAACCCCTGAAAGCTATGCTCAACACTAAACTTTTTGAGGAAGTAAAAAAAATTTTCATTGCTTATTTGGAAAAAAAAGAGCTTCGCAAAACTCCTGAACGTTTTGCGATTTTAGAGGAAATTTATTCTCGTCAAGACCATTTTGATGTAGAAGAGTTGTACATCAGTATGAAAAACAAAAAGTACCGTGTTAGCAGAGCTACGGTCTATAATACATTAGATTTATTAGTTGAGTGTGATTTAGTTATCAAGCATCAATTTGGTAAAAATCTTGCCCAATACGAAAAATCCTACGGCTTCAAACAACACGACCACCTGATTTGTGTAGATTGCCACGAAGTTTTAGAATTTTGCGACCCTCGCATTCAGCAAATTCAAGATATGGTAGGCAATTTAATGAAATTCAATATCTTACATCATTCTCTGGTATTTTATGGGCAATGTACCAAAGAAAATTGCGAAAAACGCAACAAAAAACCTGAACCTAAAACACGTAGAACCTATGAAGATGACTAAATCACTAATATTGTTTTGGCTTTTTTGTGGTGTTTCTACCTTGCAGGCTCAACTCCAAGGCGATAGCTGGACAAATGCCCAAAAAAACAAAGAAGCTACTATCATCATTACCTACTTTGAAACCCCTCGCTATGTGTATAAAACCGCAGAAGGCAAATTAGAAGGCATTTGCGTAGATATTTTGAGAGAGTTTATCAACTACGTAAAACGTACAAGAAACATCAACATCAAAGTCAATATTCAAAAACCCATTGATAATTTTTCACTTTTCTTGCAAAACATTAAAGCCGCTCGTGGAGGAGTTTTTGCTTTGGGACCTTTCACTATCACCGAAGAACGTAAAAAAGAAATGTCTTTCACCCCTCGTTACATTGATAATATTTCTTACATCATCACACACAACTCTGTACCTGATTTAACAAGTTTGCCGTCTATTAGTGCGGTTTTCAGGGGTATGAAAGCCTATGCTTTGCGTGGCTCTACCCAAGAAGCCGAAATTTTAGACATCAAGAACAATTATTTCAAAGATTTGGAAATTGTGTATGTTAATAGTGCTGATGAACTTATCAGCAAGGTACTCGCCGACCCTAAATCCTTCACCAAGCACGATTTTTTGTATTACGCCGATGCTTTGCAGAACGGTAAACCTATCAAAATTCATCCTGCTGGCAAAATTCAAACAAATCCTTATGGATTTATTATGCCCAAAGGTAGCGACTGGACTATTATTTGGAATGAATTTCTTAACGAAACCAATGGCTTCACTACTCGCCCCGAATATCGTAAAATCTTGGAAAAACATCTGGGTTTTGTAGCTGTAAAGGTGCTTCTGCAAAAAGGTACTTAATTCTAACCCCCAAAAACCTAATTTAATGGAACAGCAAGAACAAATTTTTCAAAGTCGCATCAATCTTTCCGAATTAAACGAAAAAGTTAAAATTATTCGTCAAGAAGTGGCTAAGGTGGTAGTTGGGCAAAATAATATCATTGATTTACTACTTACAGCAATTTTAGCAGATGGACATGTACTTTTGGAGGGAGTACCAGGAGTTGCTAAAACCTTAATGGCAAAAACTTTTGCCAAAATTACTTCTATTCAATTTTCACGCATTCAATTCACCCCTGATTTAATGCCCTCAGATGTTATAGGAACATCGGTTTTTAATCTTAAAACCTCTGAATTTGAGTTCCACGAAGGACCCATCTTTGCCAATTTGGTGTTGATAGATGAAATCAATCGTGCCCCTGCTAAAACACAAGCGGCACTCTTTGAAGTAATGGAGGAGCGTCAGATTACTTTTGCAGGTACGACCTACCTTCTACAACCACCTTTTTTGGTGCTTGCTACTCAAAACCCCATTGAGCAGGAAGGTACTTATCGTTTGCCTGAGGCTCAATTAGACCGTTTTCTTTTCAAGTTACAGGTTAATTATCCAAGTTTAGAGGAGGAAATTGGTATTCTTTCCAAAGCGAATGAACGCAAAACACAAGTTCAGTTAGATGTACTTCAACCTGTACTTACTAGCGAGGAGATTATCTCCTATCGTAAAGTTATCAAGGAAATTCATATTGAAAGACATTTGCTCTCGTACATTGCTCAAATTATTGCACGCACACGTAATAACCATGCTTTGTATTTGGGTGCTTCACCAAGAGCCTCGCTGGCTTTACTAAATGCTTCCAAAGCCTTTGCCGCCTTAGATGGTAGAGACTTTGTTACTCCCGAAGATATCAAATCTCTTGTGCCGCACGTTTTAAGACATAGAATAGTGCTTTCTCCTGAAAAAGAAATTGAAGGTATCAGTGTAGAAGATGTTATTCATCAGATTTTGCAAGCGGTAGAAGTACCACGTTAATAAGAATTCCAAAGATTATGAAATTTGTAGATGTCAAGAATGACATAGCTTTTCGCAAGATTTTCGGTAACGAAAGTAAAAAGGAAATTTTG
>JANWZC010000178.1 GCA_025054975.1 Raineya sp. | reverse complement strand
TACATACTCTTCGGAAACACCTGCTACGCTTGCTAAAACTTTATTAGAAAGGTCGCCACCGAGATATTTTTTGATATACTCAAAAATATCCAACAAACGTTGGTCTTTGAAATAAGAGCTATTAGTAGTGATTTGTTCTACGAAAAGATTTTTTTCTAAAATATAACGCATCAACTCAATGACAATAAGCTCCGTTTTGATACGTTGAACGCGTTTTTTGCCGTGTTTTTTTTGCAAAGTTTCCAACACTACATCTAAAATCAGTAGCGAAAGTGTAGGATTTTGCCGAATCACAAAAGGACTAATATTCAGACTTGTGAAGAAATTCACAGAGTCAAAGAGTTTGGCATTGAAGGTAACGTAACTAAATGAATTAGCTATGTTGCCTACTAGGTCGGGATTGGTGTTGAGTTGGAAAAATTTGTCTCTTTGGGTGATAAATTGTTCGTTGTTAAGGGTATTGGCTTCGCCTGTGGCTCCGTAAATGATATACGTAGGTTTTCCTGCGGGTACGAAAAGAATATCACCAGGACGAGCCTTTACGAAATCATCACCTAATTTCAAAGTTATATCACCATCGTGGAGTAGTAATAAAGTGTTTTCTATGTCATAGAAATTTTTTACTGCAAAATGATTGAGCAGTTTGAAGTTTCTGGCTTTGAGAAACTTAATATGCAAAGACTCTAATATTTTATCGTAATCTTCCATAGTGCTTTGAAGGTAATTTTCTTGTTTTTTTACAATTTTTTTGCGAACAAATATACATCTTTCTATGTAAAAAAGCAAAGTCGGCATAGACTTTTTTTTAGTCTTGTACCGACTTTTTTTATTGATTTGGTATTCTTGCGTAAAAAAACTTGTACTATTTCAAGATAGAGCGAGCTATTACAATTTTCTGAACTTCGGAAGTACCTTCATAGATTTGTGTAATTTTGGCATCTCTCATGAGGCGTTCAACGTGAAATTCTTTTACATAGCCATAGCCTCCATGAATTTGTACGGCTTCGCTGGTAACCTCTTGGGCAATCTCAGAAGCATACAATTTGGCAGTAGCGGCGGCAAGAGCAAAATCCTGATTAGTATCTTTTAAGTAAGCGGCTTTGAAAGTAAGTAGGCGAGCAGCTTCAATTTTAGCATACATTTCAGCCAATTTGAACTGAATAGCTTGATGTTCGCATAAAAACTTACCAAAGGCTTTACGTTCTTTGCTATATTTGAGAGCCAGTTCATAAGCCCCTGAGGCAATGCCCAAAGCCTGTGCTGCAATACCGATACGTCCTCCATTGAGGGTTTCCATTGCAAAACGAAAACCAAAACCATCTTCTCCAATTCGGTTAGCTTTGGGAACTTTGACATCCGTGAACATCAAACTATGTGTATCAGAACCACGAATGCCCATTTTATCTTCTTTTTTGCCCACCACAAAGCCTTCCATTCCTCGCTCAACAATCAAGCAGTTAATTCCTTTGTGTCCTTTTTCAGGGTGCGTTTGAGCCATTACCAAATATACAGAAGCAGTACTTCCGTTGGTAATCCAGTTTTTTACCCCATTGAGCAAATAATAATCACCTTTATCTTCGGCAGTAGTGCGTTGAGAAGTAGCATCAGAGCCTGCCTCAGGTTCAGAAAGACAAAAAGCCCCAATAATTTCACCTTTGGCAAGACGTTTGAGATATTTTTGCTTTTGTTCCTCAGTACCATATTTTTCCAAACCCCAACAAACTAATGAATTATTTACCGACATACATACCGAAGCAGAAGCATCAACTTTGGAAATTTCCTCCATAGCCAACACATACGAGATAGTATCCATACCACCCCCATTGTATTCAGGAGAGACCATCATACCCATAAAGCCCAACTCTCCCATTTTCTTGATTTGCTCATAAGGAAATTCTTGTTTATCATCTCGCTCAATCACCCCAGGTAATAATTCTCTTTGAGCAAATTCACGGGCGGCTTTTTGTACTTCAAGATGCTCTTCGGTGAGTTGAAAACTAATTCCTTGCAAACTTTGTGTCTGAACAGCCATAAACAAACAAAATTTTAGTTGTACCTTGAAAAATCAATTCACCAAAATTATAAACTTTTTGTAAAAAAAACAAATCTCTGTCTTTAGACTTGCAAAAGATTTCTTGAATAGTCAAGGAAAAACAAATAAACCATAACAGTCAATTTTATACTGAATGTAAAGCGGTTTTGAAGAGAGTGTATCAAAACCACTCTTTTGGTCGTTGAGCGAAGCCGAAATGCCAAAAGAATGGTACAAAACCAAATTTCTTTGAGTATAAATAATAAAATTTTGTTAGAGGACTGAATACTTATTTTACATAATTTTGCCCCAAAATGCAATTTTTCAGGCAAGAAACTATCTTGCTAAAGAATAAGGTTATGAAAAAACTTTCTCGTCGTAAGGTTCTCAAAGACTTATGCATAGGTTCTGCGGGTTTGCTGTTGGCTCCGAGTTGTTTGGCTGAAAATCAAACAGAAACTAATGTCCGAGTAGGTAATGAACGTAAAAAATCTGATTTCAAGATAGTTATTAAGAATGGCAAAGCCTACATTAACCAGAAATTGCAGCAAGGGTATTTCATAGGTATTGACTACAACGGCAAACTTAAAATTTCACAAACTCCCCTGCAAGCCGAACAAGAAATTGACGCCACAGGGAAAGTCGTTAGTCCAGGTTTTATTGATATTTTAGCCGATAATGCCAACAATCCCGAACAAACTTACTCTATTTTCGAAAAATACAAAGTTACAGATGGACTTACAACCGTTTTTCAGATGCACGGAGGAGCAGAGTTTCCGAAAAAGTTCCATGACTATTTTGATAAACTGCCTCATCGTGTTAATTATGGAGTGAGTGTGTTTGTGATGCGTTTGCGTTTGAGATATGCTTCACTTGCTCAACGTTATCAAATGGCAGAAAGAGGTTTGCAAGAAGGTGCTTTGGCAATGGCTCATAGTCCTGAATATCAACCTGACACGAGTTACGAAGAATTGAAAAAGTACGGCGAAATTGCGAAAAAATATGAAAGACCTTATTTCTTGCATTTGCGGTACTCCTCGCAAGAAAAGGAATTAGAGGGGGTAAAAGAGGCTATTCGGATTGCCCAAGAAACAGGTTGCCAAATTCATATAGACCACCTCAATTCCACAGGTGGTACTTTTAATATGCCTCAGGCTCTTGAACTTATCAGCAATGCCAATGCCAAAGGTGCAAAAATTACTTGTTGTGTGTATCCGTATAGTTTTTGGGCAACTTATTTGATTTCAGAGCGTTTCAGTGGCGATTGGCAAAAGCGTTATGGTATTACTTACGAAGATTTGCAAATTGTAGGTTCAGGGGAAAGACTAACTGCTCAAACTTTTCCGATTTATCGCAAACGCCCTGGGCTTTTGGTAGCTGTTCCCGAAGGTACAATGCCTTTTGAAAAAACTATCAATTTGGCTCTGCAAACCGATTTTTGTATGTTCGGCTCTGACGGAGGCATTGAAAAAGAACCCCGAGCTAATTCACATCCACGTGGGGCTGGTTTTGCTGCAACAGCTATTCGGCATTGTTTGAGTATTGGTATGAGTCTTGAACAAGCTCTTGAACGCTTGGTAGATAGACCTGCTCAACTTGTTCAGCCTGCAATGAAGGATAGAGGTAAATTGCAAGACAACTTTTGGGCAGATATTACTATTTTCGACCCGCAAACTATACGAGGTAAAGCCACCGTAGCTAATCCTAATCAGTTTTCCGAAGGAATTGAGTGCGTAATTGTCAATGGAGAAATTGCTTATCAGAATGGTAAATTGCTCAAAAGTAATGGCAAGCCTATCAAATATGCAAGCTAAAGATTTTGATTTTCTGTAAAATTGATTTTTTTCTTACGCATAGCTTGCAACAAGCGAAATATTTTTTACCTTCGCAACCCTAATCTGAGACTTGAACATTGAAATAATTATTAGCTTACACGTTTTGCATTGAACTTAAACAACTTGCATTTGTGATTATAGAATTTGAAGTAAAATTTTTTGCAAATACAACATTTTTTGCTAAATTCGGTTGATAAAAAAACATAATTTGAAGGAAAAATGCAAAAGGCACAAGAAATGAATTTGAAGGAAAAATTAAAGGAGTTTTTTGGATATAGCCAATTTCGTGGAAATCAGGAGGCTATCATTAAGAGTTTGATGGAAGGCAATCATACCTTTGTGATTATGCCTACGGGAGCGGGAAAGTCGCTTTGTTATCAGTTGCCTGCCGTAATTATGGAGGGAACAGCTATTATTATTTCTCCGCTGATTGCTCTGATGAAAAACCAAACTGACCAACTCACCGCCTTTGGCATTGACGCTCGCTTTCTAAACTCTACTTTGAGCAAATCTGAAATAACCAAAGTCAAAAAGGATGTATTGAGTGGCAAAGTAAAAATGTTGTATGTCGCTCCTGAGTCGCTCACCAAAGAAGAAAATTTGGAATTTTTGAAAAAAGCCAAACTTTCTTTTGTGGCTATTGATGAGGCTCATTGTATTTCTGAATGGGGACACGATTTCCGCCCTGAATATCGCAAAATTCGGGGAATTGTAGACAACTTGAACCAAAATCTACCTATTATAGCTCTTACAGCTACGGCTACGCCCAAAGTTCAGCAAGACATTCAGAAAAACTTGCAAATGGAAGATGCCCAAGTCTTTATTTCCTCTTTCCATCGCCCTAATCTTTTTTATGAAGTCAAGCCCAAAAAGGACCCCAAAAAACAACTCATTCGCTTTGTAAAACAACACAAGGGTGAATCGGGTATTATTTACTGCCTGAGCAGAAAAACCGTTGAAGAAATCGCCGAACTGCTTACCGTCAATGATATTAAGGCTTTGCCATATCATGCGGGTTTAGAGGCTGATGTGAGAATGAAAAATCAAGACGCTTTCCTTAATGAAGATGTTGATGTCATTGTTGCTACGATTGCCTTTGGAATGGGCATTGATAAGCCTGATGTAAGATTTGTCATTCATATTGATTTACCTGATTCGCTCGAAGCATACTACCAAGAAGCAGGAAGAGGCGGCAGAGACGAACTAGATTCGTATGCTTTTTTGCTTTACAATCAGAACGATATAGAAAATTTGGAAAATAATGCCAAAAATTCGTTTCCAACTAAAGAAACTATAAAAAATATCTACAATGCACTTTGCAATTTTAACCAAATAGCTCTTGGCACAGGCAAAGGACAAACATACGACTTGCGACTATCCGATTTTTGTACCA
>JANWZC010000177.1 GCA_025054975.1 Raineya sp. | reverse complement strand
GGAAAATCCTTGGGACACTTTTGAGACTATTTTCACAGAAGGTTCAGTGCATCAATGTACTATTCAAGCTAAAACCGACAAAGGAGCTGTTTTAGAATTGCCTTACGGCGTTGAAGGTTTTTGCAATACGAAAAACCTTGTAAAGGCTGATGGCTCTCAACCCGAAGTAGGCGAAACTTTGGATTTCAAGGTGATTGAGTTTGTGAAAGGTGAAAAGAAAATTGTACTTTCGCATGTAGCTACCTACGCCGAAGAGAAAAAAGAGAAGAAGAGTAAAACCAAAGAAAAAGAACAAGAAACAGATACCAACGTAACTTTAGAAACCTTACCCGCTGAAACACTTGCGGATACAGCAGTGGTGGAGGAAACTAAAAAGAAAAGAGGTAGAAAGAAAAAATCTGAAACTGAAAGTTCAGGGGAAAATCCAGCCTTATAAACTATGAAGGGTAGATATAAAATCTACCCTTTATTTTTTCAATTTGCAAAAAAAGATTAGCTACAAAAGAAATGTGCATTTATAACTAAAAATTTGCTCATATTCCAAGGGAAGAAAGATGTATATCTTTTAATTTTCAAGGGAAGCGTTATTTCACTTTTATACATTTTTAGCTGGTTTAAATAATACGTTTCGTTCTGAAAGTAACAATTTGTAATTTACCTGCCCTGCGAATTAGTAAGTTAAGCATTTGTTCTTTGGCATCTAAAAGTTCATACACTTGTGAAATATTGAGCAAAGAGGTAAAATGATTGTTAATAACCAAAATTTCATCACCTACCTGCAAACCCGCTTTATGAGCCTCGGAAAGTGGGTGAATAGCTACAATTTTGTACTCTTGATAAAATTTGCCTTTTGCAACAATCTCCAAACCTGAAAAACCGATTTCAAAACTTTTGTTGTATTTTAAGTTTGGTTCAAAGTAAATAAAACAATGTGGGTAGCTCAAAGTGATGTCAAAACGTTCTAAAATACCTATTCCAATACTGCCATTGCGACTTACACCTTCATCACGAAAGGCTACCAGTAAGCTATCAGGAAAGGTAACTAATACATTGAGCCAAGAAAATTTACCTATCTGAAATTGTTTCACTCGCCCAATTTTACCCAGTATTGCTCCATTGACCGCCACTCCCAAGTTGCCTTGAATATGTTTTTGTGGAAGTTCAATTCCTTTGCGTGTGCCAATGTCCAAAGACACGGAATGTCCTGCTCCTGTGTCAATTAACAAACGTAAAGGTATAGTATCTTTTCTATCATTAACATAGCTTGCCCAAATATAAGGCTTTTGCTTTTGCAGTGTAATTCTATGCACGTGAGAAGGTTTGAGCTTAGGGAAGTATTTTTCTTCAAAGTATTTGGGTTCATAAACCAGTAATTCTTTTCTGATGTAATCAATCTTGATAACTAAATTTCTGAAAAAATCATAACCTACAATGCCGTGAATATATTTACCTGCATATTCAGAAATATAATGTAAAGTTTTTGAACATACCAAAACATTTTGCTCTGCTGCTACCAAATTGGCTATTTGCAAGTGCTGTTTAGGTACAAGGTAACTTGTAATTACTTCACCAACACCACCACCTTTCACAACTACTTTACGCAATTTAGCTGTATCTGCTCGCATGATTTGTAGAAACGTGCTATCAATGAAAATTGTGGTCCCAACTCCTGTATCTAATACGAAATTGAGTGTATCGGTATTTTTGTTCAAAAAAAGAGGAATAACAATAAGATTATTAGCAAGTTTGAAAGAAATACGTGTAAATTTTTGGCTTTCTCTGACAAATTTAAATCCACTGCTTATTCCTTGCGAAAAAGCTACAAAGTTGTAAAGAAAAAAAACAAGAAAGAAAGTTACACCCATATTTATACTCAAAAAACTTCGTTTTTAAGTCTTTTTTTAGCCGTTAAGTATGCTTCGGTTTTATGCCTAGATATGGCAACCCAACAGATACTCAAAAAGAAGCGTAACGTTTTTTTTCGTAAAACCGCTTTTTATTTAGTTTGTTCGGTATTATTTTGCTCATTAAATAGCAATTTCTTACAAATTTATAAGGCTACATCATTTTTTGACAATATCAGGTAAAATGTAGATTTTTGCGAGAAAATTTACAATATGCGAGAGAGATTTTTCAAAACCTTGCGAATATTTGCTTTGGTGAGTGGTGGTAGCATAGCTCTTTTTACGGCATTGGTGCTGATTTTTTACAAAAGCCCTCTGAATAGCTTACCTATGGGCTTTTCGTGGATTTTCTTTATAGCTTTTCCTGCGTGGGCAATGCTTTATTACAAACTCAAAGTAAATGGCGGTATTTTGCAATTTCAAGAAGGTTTGGTTATGGGAGCATTGGTAAGTTTTGCTATGTTTATAGCTTTTGCAAGCGTTATTGCAATAGGTTATGGGATTAGTGAAAATGTTTTACTTTCTTACAAAAATGAATGGCTCAAAGAACTTACCGAAAATAAAGAAATGTGGCTCAAAAGGCTTAAAACTGCACAGGATTTTGAAAAACTCTATAAGAGCTATCAGTATTTGACCATAGGTGAATATCTTTTTCGTGAGTTTGGAGCGAAAAGTATTATTTTGCTATTGGTTTCGGTAGTGGGGGCAACTGCTTTCCGTAGTGGCGACAGCAAAAAGAAAAAAGCAAAGTAAAATTTAGTTTTAGAACGAATACAAATTAGCCGAAAACATCAGTTTCTTGAAATTTTTGGTAAAAAATTTGCGTTACTTTGCAAACATAAATCAAAACTTCAAAAAATATGAAAAAATTAGTGCTTACATTCGCTTTGCTATTCACTACTTTATGGGTAGCTTCGGCTCAAAAGTATTTTGGCGAAAAAATTACAGAAGCTAATGCCATAGAAGTCAAACAGCTACCTGCCCTCATGAAAGATAAACAAACCTTAAACATCAAACTCAAAGGCAAAATTGAAGAGGTTTGTCAAAAGAAGGGTTGCTGGATGAAAATGGATTTGGGCAACGGGACATCTATGCGTATCAAGTTCAAGGATTATGGCTTTTTCGTACCTAAAAACGCCGCAGGCAAAACAGCCATCATTGAAGGAGTAGCTACCAAAGAAATCATTGATGTTGCTACGCTTCGCCATTATGCCGAAGATGCAGGTAAATCCAAAAAAGAAATTGAAGCCATCACTCAGCCCAAAGAAGAAATCACCTTTGAGGCAAAAGGAGTAATCATCAAGTAATTTTACAAATGTTATTTTTGTCGGTTTTTTTGAAAAAACATTTTTGTATGCTCAAAAAAGCTATTTGGATTTTTCTGTTGAGTGGATGTGGAGGCTTCTTTTTTCAGAATTGCCAAAAACAACAAGAAACTGAAAAAAGCCAATCAAATACTTCTACTAATTCTACACAAAATCTTGCTATTACCCCCAAGCCCAAATTAAACTACGCCAAATACACTGATAGCACGCTCTATCCGAATGGTGGAAGCGAACTTGCTATCCTGATGCGTGAAATGTATGACGATATGGATAGCGTGAAAAAGTTGGTTTTGCGTGGTGAGTTACCAATGGATTTGCGTGAAAAATTTGCTTATCTACACTCTGCTACACCCACCGATAGCGATACCAAACACGAAAATTATCCTGATATGGCAAAAGCCTTTATGGATAATCTCAACCGCTTTTACGAAGAGAAAGACAAAGAAAAACGCCTAAAACTCTACAAAGTAGTTGTACAAAGTTGCATTAGTTGCCACCAAACGCACTGCACAGGGGTTGTAAAAAAAATCAAAAAGTTGGAAATTCAGGAATAAAATGATAGATTGGGAGCGTTTAGCTCCTAATTTTGTTTTCATGGATACCTTTCAAATCTGGTTCAAAACGGGTTTTCATCATATTGTTGGCATAGATGCCCAAGACCATATTTTGTTTCTGATAGCTTTGTGTGCTTCTTATTTTTTCAATGATTGGAAAAAAGTGGTTTTGCTTGCTACGGCTTTTACTATCGGACATACCATTACGCTTATTTTGGTTACGCTCAAAATTATTCGTATTGATAGCAATTTGGTAGAAAACTGGCTTATTCCGTTTAGCATTATGATAACGGCATTGCTCAATGTGAGTCAAACGAAATTACCTACCAAGATGTTTGTTAAGTATTTGGTTGCTGCATTTTTCGGTTTGGTGCATGGGGCGGCGTTTTCAAACCAGTTAAGCGAGCTACTTACCAACAATCGTGCCGAATGGTTTGGCACAAATACACAAAACTCAGGCATTGCATTGCCTTTGTTTGCATTTAACGTAGGAATTGAAGTGGGACAAGTGCTGATAATTTTCATTTTCTTGATAGCTGCTTTTATTTTTACACAAATTTTGCGAGTAAAAAATTTCACTTGGACAACCTTCTTTTCAGGCATTGCGTTTGGGGCTTCGGTGAGTATTTGGCTTTCAAGGATTTTTGAAAACTGATTTTTAGCATAAAATTTGCACATATTTTCAGCAAAATACCTTTGATGAACTCCTTGTTGTACTATTTCAAGCACGAATGGGCAACCATCACGCAAAGTCAGTTTTTGAGCATATATTGGCTTTTGGTGGTAGTGGCTTGCGTGTTGTTGTTCCCTTTGCTATGGAAAGAAAAATGGGCTTGGGTAAAAATCTTGGCTACTTTCGCTGTATTTTATTTCACGTACCGAATGCTTATCATTACGCTTCCCTACACTTCTTGGGAATTAGAAATTGATTTTTTGCTTACCAAATATGAAATTCTTTTCAAGCGTGAAATTTGGCAAAGGTATTTGTATATGAGTGTTTTTTATGCACACATTTTTACCTCGCCTTTGGTTTTGCTTGCAGGAGCAACACAGTTTTCAAGAAATTTGATGGTTGAAAATTCCACTTGGCATAGAAATATCGGCAAATTGTATGTAGCTGTGGTTTTATTTATTTCTGCACCTGCGGGTTTGGTGATGTCTTTTTATGCAAATGGCAATTTAGTTTCCAAAGTAAGTTTTACCACCCTGACTATTCTGTGGTGGGTGCTTACGTGGCAAGCCTATCGCAAGGCTCTGCAAAAAAAATGGATAGAACACGCAAATTTTATGTTGCGGAGTTATGCTCTTACGTTTTCGGCAATTACTTTGCGTTTGTATATGTTTGTGATAGGTTATTTTGATTTGCTTCCGAATTGGAGCGGTAATGATGTTTATGTTATGCTTTCCATACTGAGTTGGCTTCCAAATTTGATAGCTGCTGAAATTTTAATAGCTTCACAAATCAGTAAAAAATTGATGAAAAAAGCCTAAAAACCTTGTTACGTGAATTT
>JANWZC010000176.1 GCA_025054975.1 Raineya sp. | reverse complement strand
TGCTACCGCAGAATAAAAATCTGAACCTGTACCTGCAATTACGCGTGCAGTGAAAGTAGAGGCATTAAATTCGTGTTCAGCGTACAAAATCAAGGAAACGTGCATTGCTTTTATCCATAAAGCATTAGGCTTTTTGCCGTGAAGCAAATGCAAGAAATGTCCGCCAATGCTATCATCATCGGTTTCTACATCAATTTCTTTGCCATTGTGTGAAAAATGATACCAATACAACAAAGCCGAACTAAATGAAGCTAATAACTTATCGGCAATGTTACGAGCATCGGCTATTTTGGGGTTTTCTTTTTCAGGCTGACAAATACCTAGTAAAGAAGCGTAAGTTCGCATTACGTCCATTGGGTGAGCCGAAGCAGGTATAAGTCGTAATGCTTTCTTAACCATATCAGGCAAACCTCTTAAAGATTTTAGTTTGTTTTGATAAGATTGTAGTTGCGTTTTAGTGGGTAATTCTCCGTAAATAAGCAAATAAGCTACTTCTTCAAAAGTAGCTTTTTCAGCCAAGTCATTGATATCGTAGCCTCTGTAATGTAGGTCATTGCCTGTTTTGCCTACGGTGCAAAGAGCTGTATTACCTGCAACAACCCCCGATAAAGCAACGCTTTTTTTAGGCTTGGTAGCGGTATTTTCCGAAGTGATACTCATAAGCAGATTTATTTACGTTTTTGGAACAATTCGTCTAATTTTTTTTCGTATTCGTAGTAACCAATAGTTTCGTAAAGTTCTTGACGTGTCTGCATGGTTTGCAAGACATTCTTTTGCGTGCCTTCACGGCGGATATGTTCATAGACATTTTGAGCGGCTTTGTTAGCGGCACGAAACGCAGAAAGCGGATATAATGCCAAACTTACATTAGCACTTTTTAATTCTTCTATTGTGAAAAGTGGTGTTACGCCAAATTCAGTGATATTGGCTAAAATGGGTAATTGGGTCGCTTCCGCAAATTTCCGATAATGTTCTAATTCTGTTACGGCTTCTGCGAAAATAAAATCTGCTCCTGCTTCTTTGTAGGCTACGGCTCTTTCGAGGGCTTTTTCTAAGCCTTCTGAAGCAATAGCATCGGTGCGAGCTCCTACCAAGAAATGAGGGTCTGTTTTAGCATCTACGGCGGCTTTAATTCTATCCACCATTTCCTCCAAACTTACCAATTCTTTACCTGGACGATGCCCACAGCGTTTAGCTCCTACTTGGTCTTCAATATGAAGGGCGGCGGCACCAGCCTTGATAAGCGATTTAACGGTGCGAGCAATATTGAAAGCAGAAGCTCCAAAACCTGTATCTACATCTACCAGCAAGGGAAGCGAACATACATTTGTAATACGTTCTATATCTATCAAAACATCGGAGAGGCTGATAATTCCCAAATCAGGCATGCCCAATGAACCTGCTGAAATACCTCCACCTGAAAGATAAATTGCCTTGAAACCTGCTTTTTGAGCTAAAAGTGCATGATTGGCATTGATAGCTCCTACAATTTGGAGGGGCTTTTCGTGTTGCATAGCCTCTCGGAAACGCAAACCTGCTGAATTTATCTCACTCATATTCTTGAAATGCAAATCTTTATTGATTTTTTTTAGTCTTGCAAAAGTAGTTATTTCTCTGAAATACCCAAACTTGATTGAAGGGTTTTTGTCGCAAAAGCCTCAATAATTTTATTAGAATGCTGATTTTGAGTAAAGTAATCTAAAAATCATTTTATCTTAAAAGCCTATCTTAAAAATTTGCTAAATTGATATATTTTTGCTAAAAAAATATATTTTATCAAAATTTTATTCTGAATTCACTTTGAAGTAAGAATAAAAATTTGATAAAAAGATTTACATCCAAATTTTTGTTTAATTTTTTGTATAAAAAGAATTCTCAATGTATTTTGATTAGTCTGATTAAACCAATTTAAGCAAAATATTAAATAAATATATTATTACCAAAACTATATCTTTAATTATACTTTTTCAAGATATTCTTTGCATTTTTGTAGTGTGCTTGTTGAAATCAACTTACTTTGGTTTATGAAAAAAGTTTTTCTCACTCTCGGACTGCTGACCTTACTAAGCCATTGGGGAATGGCACAAGGGTCAGAAATTTATGGCAAAGGTATCCGTATCAATTTGGATACCACTGGTAAGCGTTATATACGCTTCATTACGTGGCATCAGATGTGGATGCGTTACATTGACAACAATCCAGGTACCACGGTGAATGGTATTCCCGAAGCCAGCACTTGGGACATTGGTCTAAGACGCTCTCGTTTCTTGTGGTACACTCAAATCTCTCCTCGCTACTTGATTTTAGCTCATATCGGTATCAATAACCAAACTTTTGTCAATGGTGGAGGTTCAGGTACGCAAGGGGTAGGTGGTTATGGTGTAGGCAAAAAACCTCAGCTTTTCTTGCACGACTTTTGGAATGAATATCAAGTTGTAAAAGATAAGTTGTACATCGGAACAGGCTTGCATTATTGGAATGGTGTAAGTCGTATGGCAAGTGCTAGTACGCTCAACTTTTTGGCTTTGGACGCTCCTATTTTTAACTGGCCTCTTATTGAAGAAACTGACCAATTTGCTCGCCAATTTGGAATTTATGCCAAAGGGAAATTGCCTCTTGGCAGGAAAAGTTTAGACTACCGAGCCTATGTTAATAAACCTTTCGCCACTCCTACTCCTGATGCCGCTATTCAGGCTATGCCTGGACGAGCCTTTGCTTCTAACAACAACACGGGTGCCGTAGGAGGTTATTTTACACTTGAACTCGCCGAAAAAGAAAGTAATGTACTTCCTTTCTTTGTGGGAACTTACTTAGGAACTAAAAAGGTGGTAAATATTGGTGGAGGTTTTCATATTCATCCACACGCAACGCGGAGCTACCAACCTACAGGGGATGGCGTTACATTCCGTTGGGAAAGCCACGACATGAAACTTTTTGGGCTTGATATTTTTGCGGATTTGCCACTTAGCAAAGAAAAAGGTACTGCCTTTACGGGTTATCTGCTCTACCAAAATATGGATTTTGGACCTAATTACATCAGAGCTATTGGTATTATGAACGAAGGCATAAATGGCTTACCTGGTTCTATTTTGCAAGGCGGTGGCAATGCCGACTGGCGTATTGGTACAGGTAATATTATTTATGGTGAAGCAGGTTATTTGTTGCCTAAAAATCTTTTGAAAGACAAAGGTAAGATACAAGTATTTGCTACTGGTACTTACAGAAACTTCCAATTTTTAGCTGAACCTTCTTTGGATTATGGAGTAGGCTTTAATTATTACATAGATGGACACCACGCCAAAATTTCTCTCAAATATCAAACGCGTAACATTTACGAAGGTAACTTCAACATTAGTACAGGCGAAAAACCCAAACTCAATACCAATCCTGATTTAGTTGGTGGTAGAAAACGTCTGGGAGAATTGATTGTGCAAACAATGATTTATTTATAGACATCAGACGCAAGACATCAGACGCAAGACAAATGTAAAATTTGAATTTTCTCATTAAAATCAACTTAAAATTTACAAATATGACAACCGTTTCAACAGAAAAACAAGCATTACAAACCCAAACCGATAAAGGTATTTGGGGAGTAATTACAGCGTCTTCGGTAGGTACGCTAATTGAATGGTATGACTTCTATATTTTTGGAAGTTTGGCGGCAATGGGTATCATTGGCAAGCAATTTTTCCCTTCCGACAACCCTACGGCAGCATTTTTGAGTTCATTGGCAACCTTTGCCGCAGGATTTATCGTAAGACCTTTTGGAGCATTGTTCTTCGGTAGACTAGGCGACTTGATAGGTAGAAAATACACATTTTTGGTTACACTGCTCCTAATGGGTGGCTCAACCTTTTTGATTGGCTTAATTCCCGGCTATGCTTCTTGGGGTGCCGCCGCACCACTTACCGTGCTAATTTTGCGTTTGTTGCAAGGTTTGGCTTTGGGAGGTGAATATGGTGGTGCCGCTACTTACGTAGCCGAACATTCTGCTTACAATCGCAGGGGGTATTTTACTTCTTTCATTCAAACTACGGCAACTTTGGGCTTGCTAATGTCTATTGGGGTAATCATGCTTACTCAAAGTGTGCTTAAAGACCCTAATGCTGTTAATCCTAATGAGGCTTTTGAAACTTGGGGTTGGCGTATTCCCTTCTTGCTTTCTATCTTCTTGATTGTGATTTCGGTGTTTATTCGTATGCGTATGCACGAGTCGCCTATGTTCAAAAAAGTGAAAGCAGAAGGCAAAACTTCTAAAAATCCTCTCAAAGAAAGTTTCACCAAAAAAGCCAATCTCAAAATGGTACTTTTGGCACTTTTCGGTGCTACCGCAGGGCAAGGCGTAGTTTGGTACACAGGTCAATATTATGCCCTTTCGTTTATGAATAAAACTTGTGCCATAGACTCTGCCCAAGCCAATGAAATCATCATGATTGCTATTGTGCTGGTAACTCCTTTCTTTTTAGTATTTGGCTGGCTTTCGGATAAAGTGGGTCGTAAATACATTATGATGGCAGGCTTGCTACTTGCAATTTTGGCTTATAGACCTATTTACCAGGCTATGTATAATGTTTCCGATATCAGCAAAAAGAAAGAACTTACCGAACAAACCAAAACCGATACCAAAACTGAGCCTATCAAAGGCAAGCCAGATATGCTTGAAACTCAAAAAGTAAGTAAAGTTTTTGAAGATGGCACCAAGGCGATTTTGATTACTAAAACCACCAAATTTGCTGACCCCTCCAAAGAACCTAAAATAGAAAAATCAAAATCCGTTACGCTCAACGGTAGCGACAAATGGACTATGATTGGGCTTATTTTTATTCAGATTTTCTTTGTAACTATGGTGTATGGACCTATTGCGGCGTTCCTGGTGGAAATTTTCCCTACCAAAATTCGCTATACTTCCATGTCCTTGCCTTACCACGTAGGAAATGGCATTTTTGGCGGGCTTACTCCTTACATAGTTACACGTATCATAGAAGCTACCAAAAGTGAAAGTAATCCTTCAGGAGATATTTTAGCAGGCTTGTGGTATCCGATTGGTATTGCAGTGCTTACGCTCATTATTGGTTTGGTGTATTTGCCTGCACGCACCGATAAAGATGTTATGGATTAGTATTGAGTACAGAGTAATGAGTAGTGAGTAGTAAGTATTTTTTTCAAAACCTCAAAAATCAAAATTTTATGAATACGCTTAAAAGAATTCTCGGAATAGTATGGCTGGTACTTGCCCCTGTGCTTGTAGTGATGATGTTTAACCAACTTTTCACTGAAATTCCAGCCTTAGAAAAAGCCATTGCCGCAGGTAAAAAACCTGCCA
>JANWZC010000175.1 GCA_025054975.1 Raineya sp. | reverse complement strand
ATTTACAATTTACATGTTACCTGGCTTATGGGGGGCAAATTTGAAACTTTTAAGTGGCATTATCCCTCCTGAAACTACCCAAGATTTCAGTATAGACACTCAAATTGAAAAAATTAAAAATACCCAAGACGATTTTCCTAAAAGTGTAAAGTATGGTGATTTTCTTCATCTACCTTACGGCTTGAAAGGCTTTTTTGATTACAAAGAAGGTATGGCTTACGCTAAAAAAGTGAATAAACCTGTATTTTTAGATTTTACAGGACATGGTTGTGCGAATTGTAGGAAAATGGAAGAATATGTTTGGGTAAAGCCTGAAATTTTAAGTATGTTGCAAAATGACTATGTGATTATTTCGCTTTACACAGACGATAAGACAGAACTTCCCGAGAGTGAGTGGATAGTTTCCAAAGTAGATGGCAAAGTCAAAAAAACTATGGGAAAAATCAATTTGCACTTTGAGGCGGAACGTTTCAATAACATTGCTCAACCTTATTATTGTCTTTTGGATACCGACGGCAATTTACTTGTCAGTCCGCCCAAAGGTTACGAACCCGATGTCAAGGAATTTGAAAGGTACTTAAAAGCGGGTTTAATGGCTTTCAAAGCGAAAAAATAAGTCCTTCTTGTTTATCCCTAAATTTAGACTTGCTATAAATTACGTTTAAGGGCATTTTTTTGAAACCAAAATTGCTCAAAACTTGTATTATTGCCAAAAGATAAAAAGTTAAATTGCTAAGTTTTATGAAAGATGTAATGCGTTTGAAATCCTCGTTGAAAGAGGATGTGGAAAAAGCCCTCAATGCACAAATTGCAATGGAAGCCTATAATTCAGCTCATTATTTGGCAATGGCTTCGTGGTGCGATAGAAATGGCTACGACAATAGCGCTGAATATTTTTACAAGCAAGCCGAAGAAGAGCGAGAACACATGCTCAAAATTTTCCGTTATGTAGCTGATATGGGTGGTACAGCGATTTCTCCTGAAGTCAGAAATGTACCTAATGATTTTACTTCGTTCAGAGATGTGTTTGAAAAGGCTCTGGAAGCCGAAGTTGAAACTAGCCTTGCTATCAATCGTCTGGTAGATGTCTGCCGTAAAAACCACGACTACATGACTGAAAAATTCCTCCATTGGTTCTTGCAAGAGCAAATTGAAGAAGAATTCAAAGCTCGTCGTGCATTAGAACTCTTTGATGTGATTGGAGAAGAAGGTGTCGGCAGATTTATGATTGACGAAGAGGTTACCAAAATCAAATACGAGGGCTAATTTCCCAACAGGCAGAAAGTTCAATTTTTCTGCCTTTTTTATTGCGTTTTTTCTAATAAAGCCATAAAAAATCCGTCAAAACCATATTCCGAAGGGAAAAGATATCTGCTATCAAGCAGACGAAACATTTTATTTTCAACTAAAAACCTTTCCACTTGTCTTTCATTCTCCGAAGGCAAAATGCTACAAGTTGCATACACCATCAAGCCTCCTTTTTTGAGCATTTGAGAATAATTGCGTAAAATTTGATATTGTTTTTCTTGTATCTCTGTTAAAAATCTTTCCGATAATTTCCATTTGGCATCGGGGTTTCGCCGCAAAACTCCTAAACCACTACAAGGTACGTCTAAAAGCAATCTATCTGCCGAATTTGCTAAACGTTTGATAACCTTGTTACTCTCAATTAAGCGAGTTTCTACAATGCTCACGCCATTACGTTTAGCACGTCTTTTAAGTTCAGTAAGTTTCCATGCTTCTGTATCCATTGCGATAATACGTCCTTTGTTTTGCATCAGGCTTGCAAGATGTAAAGTTTTACCCCCTGCACCTGCACAAGCATCTATCACACGCATACCTGCTTGCACACGCAAGAAACGAGCTATTTCTTGTGAGCCTACGTCTTGTACTTCAAAATAACCCTCCTTGAAAAGTGGATTTTGAAAAATATTTTGCCTTTGACAAAGAATGAGAGCATCGGGGCTATAAGGTGTAGTTTGGGTAGCTATGTTCTGACTCTGAAGAGCTTTTTGAAGCCCTTCAATGGAAGTTTTGAGTGTATTGACACGTAAAACTACTTCAGCAGGTTGATTGAGTATTGCTAACTCTCGTTCCCAAATATCTTTTCCGAGTTCTTTCTCACCAATTTTATCTAACCAATCAGGAATAGAATGTAAAATGGCTCTTTCCGTGATTTTTTTTGAATTTTCGGTGATTTTTGCAAGAGAAAGATTTTCCCATACTTGCCAAGCAGGAATACTTTTGTGTTGAGTAAGTAAAAAAGTACCTAAAACTCGCCAAAAAATACCTTTTTCATACTTTTCATTATTTTCTTGGTATTTTTCATTTGCCAAAAACAATAATTTTCGCCACCAACGCACAATTTCGTAGGTACTTTCTGCAATGAAAGCTCTATCTCTTGCCCCCCATTTCGGATTGCTTTTGAGTAAGCGTTCTAGAACTTTATCGGCATATTGTTTTTGGTTAAAAATAGCCTCCAATGCCCCAACAACTGCCTCACAAAGGTTGTAATGAAGCCTTACCATTTGATAGCCAAAAGCCGACACACGTTTATCGTTTTTTGGAAGGTGGATATTTTTTCAAATTCTCTTCTGCTGTGGGTTGAATGTACTTGGGAGGATTGTTGTTGCGACGAGCTACAATCAGGCTTGCTCCGTCTGTTTTCCAGTGGTAGCCATAACGGAAATTGATTTTTTTGACTTTACTGCTATCTTTGAAGGCATCTCGCAAATCGGGTTGATAGGTATAGCTGCCGAAATCTGCAATAGGGCGAGTGTATTTGCCATAAAGTTGAATATCCCAATTGCCTGCCGCAACAAAATCGCGGTAAGGTATGCCTGTGTCATCTTGAAAAATTACATTTGTATCTTCTAAAAGAATTTTCTTGATGATCTGAAAATTCGGATTGAAAAGTACATACGAAGCCGACTTCAAATAACCAACTTTGTTGGGAAAACTACGAATGAACTTATCAAATTGAGGTTTTTTGATAAGTGCCATATCACTTACATCTCCCCAGAAATAATAGATTTTTTGAGTTTTGTTGCGGTTTTTGTTTTTGATTTCAAAAAACAAACCATAATAGGTTGTATCAGCTTTTGAGCCATAGATATCTTTGAAAATTGGTTTAGCATCTTTATCAATACCCATGCGTTGGATACTTACGATTTCGTTGCCTGTACGAGCTAAAAATACACACATCAGCGGAGCCACGCCATTGGCTCGGCGATATAAGTCTGAACCCATATAGCTGGTAATGAAATAATTACGAGCAAAAATATCCTCCAAAGCGTTCCGAACATCTGCAAAATACGCATTGATAAATTTATCATCTTTGGTGTATAAATCTTTTTCTAAAAGTCCGGGCATTTCCAAACCAAACAAAATAAAATTATCGGCGTTGGGGAAAAGATTGTAAGCATTCAGGATGTCGGGACCGCTGAACGGATAAAATACAGTTACACCTTCTTTATTCATGTCGGCAAGTTCACTATCTCGCCAAGGACGAATTTTACTCAAATATTTGCTTTCTAAATTTTCCCAACCTTTATTAAAGGCTTCTTGATGTTTTTTGAAAATTTCGCTGTTGATAATTCTGCCGTACTTAGTGGTATCTTTTGGCACAAGAGCCGCAAGAACCTCCGCTTGACTGGTAGCAAGCCTATCAATTTGAATGGGTTTTACTTCTACTTTTTTAGTTTGGGTGCTGTCAGTTTTTTTTTGCGTTTTTTCGCTTTCTTTGCAAGAAAAAGTAAGTCCTATAAGCAAGCTAATTGCAAGAAAATGTAAATATCTCATATCTCTGATTTTTGAAAAACTTTGCGAAAGTAAAGTTTTTTTCAACATCCTACGCTTCAAAGCTCAAAAAAATCTTTTAATTTTGCCTTTGCGTTAATTATGACATTTGTTTTTTCTAAAATTTTTAGCTTTATGCCCAATATTCCTGCCAATAATCCTGCTTTAAGTTCTTGGATAAAAGTTCCTAAAAACAGCGATTTTCCCATTCAGAATATACCTTTTGGAATTTTTTCGTATCAAGGTGGAACGCCACGTGCCTGCACACGTATAGGTGATACGGTTATAGATTTAAGCGTTTTAGTAGAACAAGGCTACTTTGATAAACTCCGCCTACCTGATGCTTCTGTTTTTCATGCCGAAAAACTTAATGATTTCATCGCTTTGGGCAAACCTTTTTGGAGAAAAATCCGCAATCATCTTTCTACACTTTTTCAGAAAGAAAACTCTACCTTGCAAAAAGATAAAGAAACTCAAAAGTTAGCTTTTTACGATATTAAAGAGGTACAAATGCACTTGCCTGTGCAAATTGGAGACTATACGGATTTTTATTCCAGCAAAGAGCATGCCACTAATGTAGGTTCTATGTTCCGAGACCCAAAAAATGCTCTTTTGCCAAATTGGCTACATTTGCCTGTGGGTTATCATGGTAGAGCGTCTTCTATTGTAGTTTCGGGTACGCCCATACATCGTCCCAAAGGGCAAGTCAAGCCCCCTGACGCTGAAAAACCTCATTTTACTCCCACCAAACTCTTGGATTTTGAATTAGAAGTAGCTTTCATAATTGGTAAAGAAACGCAACTTGGTGAAAGCATTAGCACTGCCGAAGCCGAAGATTACATTTTTGGATTAGTGCTTTTTAATGATTGGTCGGCAAGGGATATTCAACAATGGGAATATGTGCCTTTGGGACCTTTTTTAGCCAAAAACTTTGCTTCCACTATTTCACCTTGGATTGTAACCCTTGATGCCCTTGAACCTTTTCGTGTAGCTTCGCCCAAACAAAAACCCGAAGTTTTGGAGTACTTGAAGTTCAAAGGTAAAAAAAGCTACGACATCAATTTGGAAGTGTATTTGAAGCCCGAAAATTCTGAAAAAGAAACGCTTATTTGCCGAAGCAATTTCAAATATATGTATTGGAATATGTGTCAGCAGTTGGCACATCACACGGTTAATGGTTGTAATGTACGTGTAGGTGATATGTGTGCCTCAGGCACAATTAGTGGTAAAGAACCTAATTCGTATGGTTCTATGCTAGAATTAACCTGGAAAGGTACAAAGCCACTCAAACTCGCCGATGGCTCTGAACGTAAATTTATTGAAGATGGCGATACAGTAATTATGCGAGGTTTTGCCGAAAAAAATGGGGTGCGAGTCGGCTTTGGTGAGTGTGAGGGAAAAATTTTACCTGCAAAATAACTTTGACACCTCGTTTTGAAAAACCTGAACAATGCTTTCAGCAAAACAAAAAAAGGAAATCATCCAAATTACTCGCAAATGGGTAGAAACCTTCATTATTGGCTTGAACCTCTGCCCTTTTGCGAAACTACCTTACGAAAACAATGCAGTGCGATTTGTAGTAGGCGATGAAAGCACAATAAAAGGTTTTT
>JANWZC010000174.1 GCA_025054975.1 Raineya sp. | reverse complement strand
AAGCAAGCCAGTAGTCTCTTTCATGGATTTCTAATTCAGTGTATTTTCTTGGCACAGGCAAACCTTGCTCATTCATACCGATAAATCGCTCTGCATAATGCTCTATTCCTAAGAAAGGATTTTGGTCATGTAAAGTCCAAACTACAGGTTTAGTGTTTTTAGCAAAAAAAGTTTTCCAATCCAAAAAATTAGCTACCCAATGTAAATGAATAATATCCGCTTCTTGATACAATGGACTTTGCGTAATATCTACATCAGACAAAGGATAACTAAACATTTCTAAGCCTTTGCGTAAGCGATGTAAAACTAATTCTTTCTTCTCTCTTTTAGAATATAGAGGAATGATTTTAAGTTCTTTACCTATTCTGACAAACTTATTGTAAAGTTTCTGAAAAAAGGTAGGTGGTAATGGCTCAAATTGAAAAGTATTATGAATACTACGAGTTTTATGTTTGAGCAAGACTTTTGAGTCGACTCCCATTTGTAATAATCCTTGATGTAGTCTTAAACAGGCTGTTGCCGCACCGCCAGTATCGTAGGTGTTGATATGCAAAACTTTCATTTTAGAGCTTCCATAAAAAGTGAATCAGGTTTGAAAACTACTCCATTTTTACTTTCTAATTCAAAGCTGTTCCAAGCAGGGATATTGCTTTCAAATGCTGTTTTGATTTCTATATCTCTAAAGCCCACTTCTTGTAGTAACTTGCTAAGTGAATATCTATCATACATCCATTGGTGTACTTCACCGCTTAAACGAAATTGCCCTAAATATGCATACTTTAAATTTTCTTGATAGAATTTTATTTCATCTTTAAGTAAAAGATTTTTAAGCAAACTTTTTATCTTACTCAATATTTTTTTCAATAAACTTCTATCATTTCTAACAGGCGAAGCAGGTTTAGTTGGATTTTGCAAATTTTCCAAATACATTTTTCTTAGCAGTCGTCCCTCTTCACCTATTCTTTCAAATACATAGTGTTCATTTGGAATTTCAGGCTGAAAAATATATTTTGCCATGTCACCACCACTTTTAGTCCTTACAGCCTGGTCGTACATTTCGAGTATTATCCATTCGTAGTTATATTGAGCCTGAATATCACCTTGTAAAGCCAGTTCTAAGTTTTTCAAATACTCCTTTACAATTCTTTCTAAATCAGGGACAGCTACTCGTATGATACCATTGGATTTCAATACTCTGTAACATTCTTGCAAAAACTTTTTGCCATCGGTTTTAGTGAAATGCTCTAGTAGGTGAGAATGATACACTACCTCAAAACTTTCATCAGGAAAAGGAATACCATCGAGTAAATTATGAGCCTGTATGTAAGGGCTTTGGCTTACAAAATCAATATTTGTCCAAGCTGGGTGGAAACGTTGCCCGCAACCAAGATTGAGATAGGTTTTCATATACGATAAGCAAAAATATTTAGTTGTAAATCCATATTTGCATACTCTGATATGTTTATAAATGGATGTGGAGAAAACACCCCAACATGCTGTATTTGATAACGAAAACCTGCTTTTTCTAGTATTTCCAAAAGCTTGTACAACTTTTGTTCTTTACCTACAAAAGAGTGATATTCTACAAATAAACGTTCAACATTATGCAGTAAATCGATACAATCTTCCATCACGGTAATTTCAGCTCCTTCAATATCTATTTTCAGTAAATCTACTTTTCTATTCAAGAAATTTCGTAAGCGGCAAGTAGAGACTTCTATTAATTTCTCGGAGTCGGCTTGTGTTGCTATTCTACCTCCGTCCGCCCCTTCCGAATAGAACCTTAAAGTAGTTTCTTCATTCCAAAGAGCTTTTTGAATGAGCTGTACATTTTCAAATCCAAAAGATTTTATATTGAACAAAAGTATCTCAAAAACTTTATTATCAGGCTCAAAAGCAATTATTTCAGCATTCGGATAAAGCTTCTTGAAATAAATGACACTTAAACCAATATTTGCCCCTGCGTCAATAATGTAAGGACGAGAATTTTCTGTTTGAAATTTGTATATTTCTCTTTCAAAGATTTCATGATAGATAAAACCAAAAGATGCAGAGTCAACAAACTTAACTAAGCCTCCTAACATATTAGTTTCACCTTCTATAAAACGAGGAATTTGAGCTATTCTGTTAAGTTCCTTTTGCTTTTCAAACCTTTTTCTATAATTTTTACCTTTTCTAAGATAATAACGGTAATAATGAATAATTTTATGATACCTTTCTTTAATTTTTTGATGTATCTTGCTCAAAATACTCTCCAGTATATTAACTTTCGCTTTCTTATAATTAAAAACACTTCTATAAGTAAACAAATCCGCTTTCTTGGATTGGATAATTTTATGAGGATGCTTCAATGGAAATTTTAATTCTTTAGTGGGTAATTCAGCAATATGTTTTTTCTTTATAGTGTGTGTAGCATCCCCTCTAAAACCAATGTTAGTAACCAAATTTTCATTAGGTAAAATGGCTAATCCGTTATTGTATAGACAGGCAAACTGCAGTTGAAAATCCCAGGTATCTATTTTTTGAGCTTTTACCTCCTTAAATATATTGAGCCAAAAATTTTGATGAGATTTTTTTTTGAAGTATTGCTTAATTTTATTTTTAGCTATAAAATCGTCTAATTTTGTGAGTTTGTAATCATACTTTTGCCAAGTTCTTCGCCAAGTTGCCCAGCCCCATATATGCGTATAGATTGAAAAATAATAATCTGCTTTACCTCTTTTGATACCATTTTGAAAGTTATTCCCACTTATCATAAATATTCTTTCATCATCTTTGTAATAATCAAGTAAATCCTTACAGAAGTGGAAAAAACTCAAATTTGGCACAGTGTCATCTTCTAAGATAATTCCTTGCTCTACGTGTTCAAAAAACCACGTAATTGCCTCACTTACTGCTCTACCACAACCTAAATTTTTTTCTCTAAATAAAGTTTTTACTTCGCAGTTCCAGTCTATACCTTCTAAAATAATTTTACGAACTATATTTACTTTTTCTTGTTCGCTCACTATATTTTTTCTTGCTCCATCTGCGGCGATAAATAATTTAGCAGGTTTAATGGCTCTTATTTTATCAAAAACTTGTTGAGTAGTATCTGGTCTGTTGAATACAAGAAAAAGTATGGGAGTATTAAACATAGATTTCAAAAATTGACTTACCAACGATAGTATTTATTATTCTTTTTACATTTTGCTTAAATAAATGCATTTTAGTAAGGCGTACATTTATTCCCTCCAAAACTTCACCTTTAAATTTACCAGAAAAAAGTGTTTCTGCTTGATAATATTTATAGGGGATACCTACTGTTTCATAGTAATAAGCATATATTAATGTGTTTTTTGAGTCTTTGGGAGCTAAATTTCTATCTAATAACAAGTTCCAAAGTTCTTCTCTGGTCTTTGGCAGGTATACTACATCTAGGTACTGGTAGCCTGATGAAGCTAATGAAATGGAAGGTTTGCCGTGATAAGTAGCTTCAATTCCTATAGAGGAGCCAAAAGTAATCACTTTATCACAATTGAATAAAACTTTATATGAACTGACTGGTGATGTTGGAGGTATTATGTGTAATACATCTCTGTATGGCTCCAACTCTTTAAGAATGTGTTTTGCTTCCTTATAAGAATTGGCTAGCATAGGGTGCATTCGCAGATACAACTGTATAGAGGAATCGTTTATTTCCCTGATGAAATGAGCAATTTCTTTGATACCCTCTAATTGAGTTGAAAAAATATTTTGCTTATATTCTTCTCCAATAGCTACAAATTCGTTATCTGAAGTATTAAATATGACAATATTATATTTCTTATTATCCCAATTATCTGGTAATAAGTTTGGGTCTTGACTATCTAATGCCTTCATCCATTCATACCCTTCCCACGTTTTATTAATTCGAGATAAAAAGAAATTGTCTGCAATCTTCTTTTTCTTTTCCTCATTTGTTTCTTTATTCCAAGCCTCTAACATTTTATTATGGTTGTAAATAATACTATGAGGTAAAGTATTTTCAAATATTTCATAATGATTTCGATTACAACCTCTTTCGTGTGTATAGTATCGCTGTCCCACTTTCTCACAAGCTCTCAAAATAGCACGCTCAATTGTAAACCTTCCATTGAAAATATAAACTATATCAAAATTCTGCTTTGAAAGTAAATTAACCGCAGCTAAATAAGTTTGATATGCACTTTCAATATTTGCTTTGACGTATGTTTGATAATCTTTAATATCAAAATAAGGGGTTCGCAAGTAAGAAATTAAAGTGGATAGTACTCCCATTCCAATATCAAAATTGTCAATACTATAATTTCTTAACTCTTCTAAATCTGTAAAATTGCTTTTCAAGTTATTTTTTATATTTTTAGGCAAAAATTGAAATAGTCCTATTTCCTTAATTTTTGAATTTAGCATTCTTATTCCTCTTTTTCTTTTTGTTATACATATGTTACACAAATTTTCACGATGCTCCGGGTTTGAAGTACAAGATTTGAAATTGTACTCACAATAAATTTGATAAATTAAATCACCACCTTCTAAGTGTCTTTGCATTATTTCTAGCTCTGTTTCGTAGTGTGGTGTTAATGTATATGTTGTAAAAAAAGCAACTTTTTTCATTCGCTTAAAGATTTGAATTCATGATAAATATCAAAATAACCGTTATATTTTTCAAGAGTTTTTGCGAGATTTTGGGAGTCAATAATAATAAGAGGATTGGTAACACTATCTACAATATCAAGAGATTCTTCACTGTTTCCCAGGTAAAAATATAAATCATAAATACCCGCCCTAAACTGTTGAGTATCAATAATAATAGAGCAGATAATTTCATTATTTCTATTGAAAAATAACATCTCTTCTTTTGTAGTAGTGACAAATTCGCCTGTATGAGCAGCACGAAAACAAATCCTTAAAGTGGCATTTTGTATTCGTTGATCATTTTTTTTGACTTTGAAAGTGAATAACGCTTTTTGCCCTCTTTCAAACTCTTGCATATAGTTCTTATTCTCATCTGTTAAATTTATTTCTGTAAATCGCACTTTTCCATTTCCACGCCTGTTTTTTTCAACGTTTACAAAAGAGTTCTCAGTAATGATATTTACATTTTCAGTTAAGTACTTTTTAATAATTATATCAGTAGTCCCTATGGCTGTTAGTTTACCTTGCTTCAATATAATAGCTTTGTTGCATAAATTAGAAATCGCACCCATATTATGACTTACAAATAACACTGTTCTACCTTCACCGCTTACATCTTTCATTTTGCCAAGACATTTTTTCTGAAATTCTGCATCGCCTACGGCAAGCACTTCATCTATTATCAGAATTTCGGGTTCTAAATGAGCGGCTACGGCAAAAGCCAAACGCACGTACATACCCGAACTATATCGCTTTACAGGTGTATCAATGTATTTGCCTATACCCGAAAACTCTACAATTT
>JANWZC010000173.1 GCA_025054975.1 Raineya sp. | reverse complement strand
TAAACATGGCAGATTTAAGAGCATTGATAGAGTTCATTGTTGCAATAGTTAGTGCTTACTTCTTGATTAAGATTGAGAATGTAAAGCAGCAGAAAGATATTGCAGCATTACAGGAAAGGGTGAATAAATTTGAAAGCCAAATGAATTTGTTAGAGGAAAAGCAAAATGATGAAATAAAAGAAATACACAAATATATGCGTGAAATACGTGATATGATACAAACGCTTGAAATTAAGATTTTGCAAAAAGATAGACGTTCAGAACACTGAAACACTACAACTATGAATTTCAAATTTTCAAACATTTGGAAAGACTTTGGGCTTACACTTGTAGGTGTAGCAATAAGTACTGTTTTAATACTTGTAACACTTGGCTTAATGTGGAAAGGCAAAATTACCGCAGAGCAAGCAACAACTTTTTTAAGTGTAGCAACTCCTGCCATTATTACAATTTATGGTTTGGCGGGAAAAGATGAAAAAGACAAAAATAAACCTATAAGTTGATTATGGCGAACTTTGAATTATTTTTTCCACACGTATTGAAATGGGAAGGCGGTTACGGACACTACAAAGAAGACCCAGGCGGTTGCACAAATAAAGGCATTACATTAGATACTTGGAGACGTTTTGGATACGACAAAGACGGAGACGGTGTAATTACTTGCAAAGACGTTGCCCAAATTACCGAAGCCGATGCAAAAGCTATCTATAAAAAATGGTTTTGGGAGGCAAACGGAGGCGACCAAATCCATAATCAGAAGCTCGCTGAAATTATTATTGATTGGGTTATCAATAGTGGTGCGGGGATAGCGATTGTGAGAGTGCAAAGAATACTCAATCAAATGGGATTTAATCTACAAACAGACGGCATAGCGGGTTTGCAAACTATTACGGCTATCAATCAGGCTAATGCCAAAGAATTGTATAAGCGGATTTGGTTAGCTCGTGAGCAGTTTTACAGAAATATCACCGAAAGAAATACTAATTTTCGCATATTTCTGCAAGGGTGGCTCAATAGATTAAATTCGTTTTCAAAAGAAATTTAGTTTGTTTGATGTTTATTTCATATATTTGATTTACAAACCTATCCTTTGGGTAAGGTTTGTTTTTATTTTTTTTGCAATTTTCAAACTTTGTAGTATATTTGTATGGAAAACTTTTAGTATGGTAATCATTGCAAAACAAGATAAAATTTTAAGCACTTTTATAGCCTTATCTATCAAATTGCCACAAATTAAGCCTTTTGTTTGGTTGAAAAGAAAATTGATGTTATTGGCTCAAAAGGAAACGGAGTGGTTATATTTGTCTTTGCGTGGCTTGCAGAGTATTATGCAAGAAAACCCTGAACAAATAATCAATATTAAACTTTGTAAAATTATTGATAAACTTGAAAATCTTTTTGAAAATTGGTATCACAAGACAATAATTATCCAAAACCCTCAAAAATATGAAAAAAATTTTATACAAAGTATAGAGAAAACTTATCGGCTTATTCAATCCATTCAAGCGTTTATTATTCAATACAGCTTTTCTGCTAATACTGACACAGATTTTGGAGTAGCCTTTCAAGACTGGAATGATGAAGCTAACCAAGTTTGGAATAAATATCTATGATAAATCCATACAAACAGGGTGATATTGAGTACTGTTCATAGCAAAATTATTTACAAAAAAATTAACGAAATCAACAGAGATAAATTAAAACGTGTTTTGGAAAATATAAGGATTTTATTTGAATTGGAAGGTACTTGATAGAGAATTTACATCTGTAAACTTTTTTTAGGCAATTTTGAAATTGCACTTTTTAACAATTTACAAATGTAAATCTCCTGTTTAATAGTAAGTTACAAGAGAAGTTTTTGTATTTTTTGCATTTTAAGGGCGTTTTTCTTTTTCCAAAAAAGACTTCAAAACAGACGCACCACCAGTTATCAGTAAGCCAATCAATAAAGTTATCAATGTTTCTGCACTATTCTTGTTCATCAAGCCATTTGAAGAGAAAAAATAAACTATAATACTAGCAAGAGTAACACCAGTAATTGCATAAATTTTACTTACCAAATCTAATTTAGAAACAAGTTTAATCTCCTCTTTTTTTACCTCCAAACGTTTTGTATCTAATTCAATATTTTTGCTATCAATTTCTAATTGCTTGGCATCATTGGCAAGTTCCTTTTCCTCAATAACAAGTTTGTACTTTTCGTTTTCAGCTGTTTTTGTCATCAAATCCGCAAAGGCTTTAATCAGCGTTTCCACAGGTTTAGAATTTAGAATTTGCAATAAATCATTTTCCGACTGCTTTTGCAGTTGGTTATCATCTAAATTTTCCATAAATTTGCCGTTGTTTGTCCAAACAAATTTACATTGCTTCATAAAAAAATCCTACTTGATTGTAGGATTTTTTTATTTGAAACAACTATTTTTTGGTTTTGTCAAATTCACTTTTTACGAACTCAAAATCTACATCTGCATAATATTGCTCTAATGTGGTGGATTTAGCGTGTCCCAACATTTTACTAACCGCTTTTCTGTCAATATTACTATTAAGCCAAATATGAGCAAAGGTTTTGCGTCCTACTTTTGTACGCATTTTTTTTGCTTCAATGCCTAATTCCTTGCCAATTACTTTCAAAATTTCGTTAATGGTTTGTGAGTGTTTGAATGTAGGCAAGTTGTAATGATATTTTTCTAAAATTCTTTGCGTACTTTCTACAATAGGAATGTACGCTTTTTGACTTATCTTTTTTTCTGTTTTTTGCCTGCTTATTACAATAAACTCATCTTTGATGTATTTGTGTGGGTTTTGGGCAAATCTAAAATAATCTGAAATGTTTAATCCTGTGTAGCATAAAAATAAAAAAATATCTTTTGCCTTCATGTGAGTTAAATTTTCTGTCTGATAACGCTCCAACTTTTCAATATCTTCAAAAGTTAAGTGCGTTTTATCCACTCTATTTTCCCTTTCTACTTTGTAAAAAATTAGTGGATTTTCTTTAATGTACTCATTATCAATACAATACTGCAACACTTTTTTCACTATATTAACAAAGCGACTATAAACGTTTTTACTTTTATTGTGCCACAAGGCAAATTCTTGCAAATGTTTTTTACTGATTTCTTGCGGGGCAAGGTCTAACAAGCCTTTTGCAGACAAGAATTTTGTGAAGGTCCGCAACATAGTTTTGTGGTTGCGAATTGTATTAGCACTCCAATTATCTTGTTTTTGCCTTATTGTAATAAATTGTTGCCACAACTCAATAAAACTAATAGTTTTGGTTGCTACTTTTTTCTTAACAACCATATCTAATACTTCATTTGCGGTAAAATTAGGCTTCTCAAATTCTAATTTTTGCTTGGCTTTGAAAAGTAAGTTTTTAAGGTTTTCCAACTCTTGTTGCAAAATAGAGTTGTTTTTTATACGTTGTTGTTTAGCGTCCCAGTGTTTTTTACAGACGCTAATTCCAGTGCTAAACTCTTTGGAGCGTATGCCATTAAGCATAACGTATCCATACAAAATGCCAATCGGGTTTTGTGAGTTTGTTTGGCATTTCCGAAACCAAAAACGGATTTTCATTTTTTGTACTGCATAGACTTTTTAGCACAAAACTAATAGTAAGTAACAGTAAGGAGGGCATAAACAAGACAAGAATTATCAAAAAACAAAAAAGCCCTCAAAATTATGCTTGAAGGCTAAAAGAATGGCTTTTGGTACTCCGTACGGGAATCGAACCCGTGTTTCATCCGTGAAAGGGATGCGTCCTAACCCCTAGACGAACGGAGCATTATTGCTCAAAACGTGGTGCAAAGGTGCAACTATTTTTTGTATCTACCAAATAAATTACTACTTTTTTTCAAAATTTTTTTGAAAAAAATATTTTTTTCTTTTTAAGTATTTGATTTTCAAATTTTTGATAAATCAATTGTTTCTCCCATTCTAATACCTTTTTCGGTTTGTATCAGTGAGCATGCAGGCACACGAGCGTCATGCTCAAAAAATAAAAGCCAGTTCTCTTGCAAAGCCTTTGGTAAAATCTGTTCCTTTTCATGCATAGTCAGCAAGGGGCGTACATCATAACCCATTACATAAGGTATGGGAATGTGTGCAGATGAAGGTATTAAATCGGCACAATATAAAATTTTTCTGCCTTTGTAACTAATCAATGGCAACATCATCTTGTCGGTATGTCCATCAACTTTCAAAATTTCAATATTTTCAAAAGGACTTTCCTCCTCTATAAACTCCAGCTGACCACTTTCTTGCAAAGGCAAAATATTCTCTTTCAAAAATGAGGCTTTCTCTCGTGCATTAGGACGCAGAGTAGCTAACTCCCAATGTGTTTTTTCACTCCAATAACGTGCTTTTGGAAAAGTTGGCAGTAATTTCTCACCTTCTCGTTTTATTGCCCCGCCCGCGTGGTCAAAATGCAGGTGCGTAAGAATAACATCTGTGATATCATCTATACTGAATCCCGCTTCTTGGATAGAACTAATCAGTGTATCTCCTGTGGGTTCGTAGTAACTAAAAAATTTTTCATCTTGCTTACTGCCCATACCCGTATCAATGAGAATAAGTCTTTTAGCATCTTCAACTAAAAGACAACGCATTGCCCAAGTACAAAGATTTTTCTCATCGGCAGGAACAAGTTTGTGCCAAATAGTCTTCGGCACAACTCCAAACATAGCCCCACCGTCTAATTTGAAATAACCTGCTTCAATAATATATAATTGCATAAATCTCGTTTTTTGACTAAACCGCCACAAAATAGCGTTTTAACCAACTATTTTCCACTTTTTGAAGCCAATTTTTTTCTAAATCTTGTTTTTGAGTAATGCTATTATTAAAAATTTGCGTTTCATGGGTGATTTTACCTGTTTGAATGGCTTGCTCAATCTCTTGAAAAGGAATAGTAAAAATATTTTCATTTTGTTTGAAAGCGATTTGCGAGCGGTCAAGCAGGGAAATTTGATATTTTGCCTCCAAACCTTTTACAAAATTTACTTGTTTATCAATAGAGCAACCCGAAGCAGTATTAAAAGTTTCATCAACGCCAACTACCCAAAAACGATTGTAAAAACAATTGATAGCAGCTTTCAAATCTTTTTGATGGGCTTGCCAAGTGTGTAAAAACTGCTCCCAATCTTTTTGCATGGATTCAACTTGATGATTATTAAGGCTCTGATTAGCTTGATAAATCCAAATACGAGCCGTAGAAGGTAAGTTATCAAAATGAACTACCATAGTTTTTTTCAAGAAAAAACATTCAAAGACATAGAAAAGTTTATTTCAGCGACTTTCTAATAATTCTTTAGCACTTTGCATCGCTGACTCCGAATCTTTAGTTCCGCTAATCATTTGAGCAATTTCTCGCACTCGTTCTTGGTAAGAAAGTTCTTTGATACGGCTAATAGTACGTGTAGCAGTATCTTCCTTGAATACAACATAATGTTTTGCGGCTTTGGCGGCAATTT
>JANWZC010000172.1 GCA_025054975.1 Raineya sp. | reverse complement strand
AAAATGGTATTTTCATAGAAATATTTTTGTAGGACTTCTTCTCAAAACTCACGCTTCGGTAGCTGAATGTGCAGAATTTACACTCGGAACACATTGGCAACTACGTAAATATGCAAACCAAAAGTGAAATCTTTGTAGAAAAAATTATAGCTTGGTATCAAGTTAATCAGCGCAAATTGCCTTGGCGAGCTACAAAAAACCCCTACTATATTTGGCTTTCAGAGATTATCTTGCAACAAACTCGCGTCAAACAAGGTTTGCGTTATTATCAGAAATTTATTGAAACTTACCCGACCTTACAAGATTTGGCTAACGCAAGCGAGAGCGAAGTTTTCCGACTTTGGCAAGGTCTGGGCTACTACAACCGAGCTAAAAATATGCTTGCTACGGCTCGCTATCTTTGTGAACATTGCGAAGGAAAGTTCCCACAAACTTACAAGGAACTACTTACACTCAAAGGAATTGGTAAATACACAGCAGCGGCAATAGCGTCTTTTGCATTCAACGAACAAGTAGCAGTTTTAGACGGCAATGTGTATCGTGTGCTAGCTCGGTATTTTGGCATTTATACAGATATTGCCAGCTTGCAAGGAGAAAAAGAATTCAGAGAGCTTGCTCAAAGTCTTGTGCCTACACAAGCAAGCGAATACAATCAGGCAATTATGGAATTTGGGGCTTTGCAATGCACCCCACAAAAACCAAATTGTATGTTTTGCCCATTGCAAGAAAATTGTTTTGCTTTTGCGTATCAAGAGCAAGCTAATTTGCCTGTAAAAATTAGCAAACTGCAAATGAAAGAGCGTTTTTTTGCTTACATAGTTTGGCACAAAGATGATAAGATTGCCATGAAAAAACGCTCTGAAAAAGATATTTGGGAAAACCTTTATGATTTTGAACTGCAAGAAAAAAATGGTTTGGAAGAATTGCATTCTATTTCCACCAATGAAGGTACTTTTTTATTTCATTCCGATATTTTCAAACATCAACTCACTCATCAAAGAATTTTCATTCGTTTTTTTCATTTTGAGGCAACTGAAAACTCAAAGATTCCACACAACTTGACATGGCACACTTGGGAAGAAATACAACATTTGCCCAAACCCATTGTAATAGTTAATTATTTGCAGAGTTTGCAAAAAACAAAAAACCTATAAGACTTTAAGCCTTATAGGTTTAAGAAAATCTGTTTTTCTGTTTAGATATTCTTGATTTCTACACGACGGTTAGCGGCACGTTGTTGAGGTGTTTTATTACCTGCTTTGATGTCGGTGCTACCATCGGCAGGTCTTTCATCTCCGTAACCAATAGCTTGAATACGGTCTGCACTTACGCCTTTTTTCACCAAGTATACCTTAATAGCATCGGCACGTTGTTGAGAAAGTTTTTTGTTTGCTTCTCTGTTGCCTACATTATCAGTATGCCCTTCTACAACAATTTTTGCGTTCGGATTATTAAGTAGTAATGCGGCTAAATTATCTAATGCAGGGAAGGAAGTTCGTAGAATAGTAGCTTTACCTGTTGCAAAGTTTATACTTTTAGCTATTTTCAAGAGATCTTGTTCATTGATTTTAGCAGGGCAACCTTTTTCTTCGGGAACACCAGGAACATCAGGGCAAGCGTCATCAACATCGGGGATTTTATCGCCATCTCTATCAGGGCAACCTTTGAAAGTAGCTAAACCAGGTTGTTCAGGACAGCGGTCATCTTTGTCGGCAATGCCGTCTCCGTCTTTATCAGGGCAACCTTGTAGTTCTTTTTTACCAGCTTCGGTAGGGCAGGCATCTTCATTATCAGGCAAGCCATCGCCATCGGTATCAGGGCAACCTTGGAATTGAGCTAAACCAGGAGTATCAGGACATTTGTCATCTTTATCAATGATTTTGTCGCCATCTCTATCAGGGCAACCATTAAATTCTTTGGTACCTGCTTCCGTAGGGCAAGCATCTTCACCATCTACAATTCCGTCATTATCGGTATCAGGACAGCCTGCAAATTGCTTTAAGCCTTTTTCATTAGGACATTTATCTTTCTTATCAGGAATGCCGTCGCCATCAGAATCTTTGGGTTTTGCCAAGCCAAAACGGAAACCTCCACGATAGTGCAAGTAATCAGCAAAATCAAACATATAATTGTAACCTGCCTGCAAATTGAGAGCGATTAGGTCATCAACCCAATAATTAAAACCTAAACCACCTTCCAAAACGCCATAGGTTTGTCTGCGAAGGTAATTTGCTCCACCACCCAAAGTAAGATAGGGGTCAAATTTCTTTTCAGGCAAAAAGTGGAATTGCCCTGCAAGACTGCCCTGTACGCTTGCGGCAGTTTGTCCTGTGGTAAATAGCTCGTTAGGGAAAAGGTCACTGAAATTGCGAATTTCCACCACCGAAACCGAAGGAGCAATTTGTATCATAGGGCTAATTTTTTTGGAGGCAGTAATGTAAGGTCCCCAGTTCCAATCGCTCATACTTAAACCTCTTTTCGCGGGTACGCCAAAGTCAAAGGCAGTAACACCTGCCCCCAAAGTCCAATCCGAGCCTTGTGCAACAGCAAAACGCCAAGAAGCAAAAATACAGAGAAGCAGTAAAGTTATTTTCTTCATAAGAATATGATTTTTACGTTTGCAAAATATTTTCGCAATATTAAAAAAAAATTTCGTACTACCTACAAAAAAATGATTTTTATGTTGCCAAAGAAAGAAAATAAAGGAAATTATGTGGTAGGAGTGTATTTTTAGCGAAAATACGTCAAATGAGGTATAGTAATCTTTTAGAAAAGTTTGTCTATTTGCTAAAACCAAATGATAGCAAATATGAAGCAAATTTTTGTAAAAACCTTGTTTGTATGGCTTTTGAGCAGTTTGGCTCTACAAGCCCAAACCGTTGAAGTAGAAAAAATGCACGAACTCTCTAAACGTGCTAAAAGAGGATACCTCCAACACGTTAATCAAGATGCGGAAACAGGTAATATTGACCTCATTTTTATTACTTCCCAAAACCAAAGACGTATCAAAATGGAAATTTACTCTTTTGATAAAGAGTATAACCTGCTTGACCAACGCCAAGAAGAGCAAGAAATAGAAAATAATCGTATCAAATTGCGTTTGGGCAAAAATGATGTAGAAATAAAAGTGAAGTATAAAGAGCCTATTGTTAGGGAAGGTATCAGTGTGGAACGTAATTTTACAGGTACGTTAGTGCTTAAACGCAAACGTGTAACTTATACGTGGAGTACATTTTTGCAAGAATACACCAAAAGTGTAGAAACTCTTGAAAAAGTAAAACCCAAAACCGAAGAAGGCGACAAATATTTACCTCTGAGCTACTATGAAGATGACTATACAGGAGATGCGGTTGTGCTGGCTACTCCCAAAAATGAAATGGGTTACAAACGTCTTACGCTTATGAAGTTCAACAAAGATTTGGATATGGTAGCTAAAAAAGATATTGATTATCCTTATGCAATGAAAGCCTTTTACAAAGCAGTAGTAAATAGGAAAAATCCTGATGATGAAGACATTGCCATAGCCGAGGGTGCTTTCCTGATGCTTGCTCCAAGCCGTTGGGGGAGAGAAAAAGCCCCCAGAGATAAAACGAATGAATTTGAAATTTTACGCTTTGATAATGATTTCAAAAACATTGTACGTGTGCCTTTCAAAGCCGCTACTTCACTTTGGCGTATTGATGATGATTTTGCAAATGGCAATAATCACTACTTTTACGGGCTTTCTGCCGATTCCAAAGGGAAATATTTTGACCAAATCGTTAATCCCAACAAATTCAAGTCTATTCAAATCATGAAGTACAATGATGAAACCGACCAGGTAGAATACATCACCAATACCAATCTTGATGAAATGAAAGCTAAAATCAAAACTCCTCCTGCTCAAAAACGCAAACCTGTATTCAAAGGCGACCAGTTTGAAAGAAAAATAGCTTTTATCAATGATAGAAACGAATTTATTTTGTCAGGGCAAAATTTCAAAGTTTCAAGCAAAGGCAAAGTTTTCCAAGATGTGATTACGCTATACTTTGATAGCAAAGGCGTATTGAAAGCTATGTATGGCGTAGATCCTATAGAAAATAATAAGTGGGCGAAGGCTTTTGGGGCACCTCAATACATTTTAGATGTAGGCGACTCCAAACAAAATATGTACTTGATACTTACTGAAATAGACGGATTTGATGTAGGAGATAACAGGTTAGAAATCTACCCTCGTATTGCCAAAATTTCTAAAAATGATGCTTCTATTAGCAATTTTACTACCTTAGGAGTGCTTAACAAAAAGAAATTTTACTTGGATAAAAACTTCCCCTTTTTCAAGCCTGAACCTAATAAAATTACATTTTTTGGTTCTACCTCCAACGGCAAATATATCTACTTTGGCAGGGTGAGAATGGATTAAAATATAACACAAACCTTATAGCCCATACAAATTAGGCTATAAGGTTTTTTCTTGCGTTTGAAGCAAACTATGCGGAAACATTTGAGCCTCAAAAACTTCTCCAAAATGTTTGATAATTGTCTTTTCTACTTCTTGCAAATCTATTTCCTTGCCTAATTCTTTTTGCATAGAGGTTACGCCTTTATCGGCAATGCCGCAAGGTACAATATAGTTGAAAAAGTCAAGTTGCGTATTGACGTTCAAAGCAAAGCCGTGCATAGTTACCCAACGACTGGTTTTTACGCCCATAGCACAAATCTTGCGTGGATTGCGTTGTATATCTACCCATACGCCTGTAAGTCCTTGCAGTCTTTCGCTTACAATGCCAAAATCAGCCAAAGTGCGAATAATTACCTCCTCCAAAGAACGCATATACCAATGTATATCGGTAGCAAAGTTTTCAAGGTCTAAAATCGGATAGCCCACTACTTGCCCCAAGCCGTGATAAGTAATATCCCCCCCTCGGTTGATTTTGAAAAACTCAATATTTTTTTCGGCAAGCTGGCTTTCAGAAATGAGCAAGTTTTCTATTTTACCACTTTTGCCCAAAGTATAGACGTGGTTATGCTCGCAAAGCAAAAAATAATTTTCTGTTGGTTCTGAATTTTGCGGGTTGGTCTTTTGCTGAATGATTTTTTCAAAAAGCAAAGTTTGATAGTCCCAAGCAGGTTTGTAAGAAATTCTGCCCAAACTTTGCCAAAAAATCGTCTTATTTTTCATTTATCTACCAAAATACAAGTTTTCTTTATCTCTGCGGGTTTGGTCTTCCAGAGGATATTCTTTGCGAAGTGGGTGATAATCCATCTCTTCTACGTTGTAGATACGTTTGAGGTTAGGATGTCCGTCAAAGATAATTCCATAAAAATCATAAGCCTCACGTTCCATCCAGTTGGCAGCGGCAAATAAATGAGTAATTGTAGGAATATGCAAGTCGTTTTCTGAAAGAAAAACCTTGATTCTCAAACGAATATTGTGAATAAGGCTATGAATTTGGTACATTACGGCAAATTCTTTACCCACATTATCGGGATAATGAATACCACACAACGTAGTAAGAAACTGAAATTGAAATTGCTTG
>JANWZC010000171.1 GCA_025054975.1 Raineya sp. | reverse complement strand
ATTCCAAAGCAAAGGTATTCGGCTGATTTCGGCAAACCAAGTAGTATTAGGACGATTGAGCGTATAACCTGCTACACCTACATAATAAAGTAGTTTTTCGTCGTCTTCACCATACCACAAAAGCCCTGCATTCACCGCAGGAAAATCTGAACGAAAATCTGAAAAAGGTTCATTCAGGGGTAAAGAGGCATCAAAACCATTGATAGTGTACTGACTTTCAGTAGTGAGCAAATTAACATTAAGCCTACGAAAAAAATATCCTCCTTGCAAACTAAACGCCAAGTGGTCATAATCGCTGAAATTTACTCTGTAAGCCAGATTTGCCAAAAAAGCATTTGTTTGTAAAAGTCCGCCTTTACCTGCTCTTTCGTTAAGAGCAATTAGCCCAAAACCTCCCACCTGATTGTTGTAAGCATCTACTAACGGAAAAACAAACTGAAAAGCCGAAGTGCTAATTCCTTGTCCTACCCCAATTTGTTGCCTTCTGAAATTGAGTGTAGCCCAAATTTCTTGTCTTGCCGCTGCCCAAGCAGGATTTTGTAACAAGGGAGTTGGTTCATAATATTGCGAGAAAAGCGAAATTTGTGCTTTTGCCAAGAAAGACAAGAAATAACTCACCCAAGCAAAAAAAATGTAAAATTTAGTTTTCAAGTTTGTAACATTTTTTTCATAGAATCGCTACACGAATTTACTAAATTTTGCATTACATCGTAATATTTCTGCAATTTTTCCCAGTTAGGTGGATTTTGTAAGGTCATTTTCTCCATTTCGCTTGCAATACGAGAAAGCACCTCACTCCCAATAAGTGTTGTAGAGGGTTTGAGTTTATGTACTGCCTTATGTAGATTATGTTGGTCTTTTTGAGTAAGGAATTCTCCAACTCTCGTTATATCTTCAGGAATGCTCATCATCAAAGAGTCTAACATTTCTTGCAAAAATTCTTTTTGTCCATCGGTAATTTTATGTAGGTAGTTCATACTACACAGGGTTCGCTTTTCTTGGGGAATAACTTGTTCCAACATATAAAGCATTTGTTCTTGCGAAAAGGGTTTAAGCAAAACAGGATGATTAACTTTGCGAAGTCCCAGGCTACCTGTTGCAAATAAAACAGCTGTTGGGCGTTGGTGAGGATTATTTTTTTCAAATATTCTAACTACTTCATCTCCTTCTAAATCAGGCATTTGCAAGTCGGTAATAAGCAAATCATAATATTGGTTTTGAAGCAATTCAAGGGCTTTTTTGCTTTCGCCGCATACTTCAACTTCAAAGCCCAATTGAAGCAAAATCTTTTGTGTATAAAGCCTGCTGATAGGTGAGTCGTCTACTAAAAGAGCCTTCAGAGCAAAAAATTGATATTTTTGGTAGGTTTGAGGAGTTTCTTGTTGAGGCAAAAACTCAAAAGGAATTTCAAAGAAAAAGGTTGTACCCACATTCTTCTGACTGCTTACCGAGATTTTTCCGCCGAAAATTTCAATAAGCTGCTTAACTACCGAAAGTCCTAGTCCAGTGCCACCCAATTCATGGAAAGAAAGAGTACCTACTTGTTCGTAAGGGTCAAAAATGCGTTGTAGTTCTTGTTCAGTCATTCCGATACCTGTATCAGATACTTCAAAACTCAGAATACATTTTTTTTCGTGTTCATTCAAATCTCTAAGCTGCACCTTTACATTCACACCTCCGTTTTCAGTGAATTTGATAGCATTGCTAATAAGATTGTAGAAAACTTGTGTCAGACGTACTTCATCGCCTACAAGCGTATGAGGGACTTGTTCATCAATTTCAAAGTGCAGTTTGAGATGTTTTTTCTCCAAAACCTGCAAAAAATTAAGTTGTAGATGTTGGAAAATAGTGTTAAGGTGAAAATGTTGCTTTTGCAAACGAATAGAACCACTTTCTAATTTAGAAAGGTCTAAAATATCGTCTAAAATAGTGCGTAAATGTTTAGAAGCTGTATAAATACTTTCAATATACTCTTTGAGTTCGCCTGTGGGATTTTCTTGTTCCAGAATAATTTGAGAAAGCCCTAAAATACCATTCACAGGAGAGCGTAACTCGTGGCTAATTTTAGAGAAAAACAAATTTTTCAAGTCTCGGCTTTTGCGTAATTCTTCATTACGCATTTGCAAAATTGTATTTTCTAACTGAATGTTTTTATTTTGTAAATTTAGATATTCATTTTCCAACATAGCCAGCCGAGCCATTTGTTCCGTTTCAAGCATGCTCTTTTCGCTACGGCTTACATCTTTAATAATACAAATAATGGGTTTTTCAGGGAAACGTTCTTCTCGGAAAAGTAAAAAGTCATAAATTTTGCTTTCATTTTCAGTTTCAGAAATATCAATGCGGGGTAAAAATATAGTTTTTTCAGTATGTATAGCTTCTTTAATACTTTCTAAAAATGGAAAATAGCGAATCAAATTATCCCCCAAAGGCATTTCAAAAATGCTCTGACAACTATCAACAATATTAAGTTCTTCATTTAACCGAATAAACTGATAAAACAACTGTTCAGAAAGATAGTTCTTTTTGTATTCAAAAATACTTAACATATAGCTATTACATTTCTTAAAAAAGTGTCTCTTATGCCCCTTTTTTCAAACAAACATAATGTTGGTAAAAAAGTGGAATAGTTTCAATGCCTTTGAGAAAATTAAAAATTCCATAATGTTCATTGGGAGAGTGAATAGCGTCTGAATCTAAACCAAAGCCTAAAAGTACCGACTTCAATCCTAATTCTTTTTCGAAAAGAGCTACAATCGGAATGCTACCTCCGCCACGTGTAGGAATAGGCTTTTTGCCAAAGGTTTCCTCCAAAGCTAAACTTGCGGCTTGATATTCAATAGAATTAGTTGGCATCACGTAAGGGAAACCTCCATGATGAAAACGTATTTCTACTTTTACGGATTTGGGTGCAATGGCTCGGAAATGCTTTTCAAAAAGTTCCGCAATTTCGTCGGGGTGCTGATGTGGCACCAAACGCATACTAATTTTGGCATAAGCCTTTGAAGGAAGCACGGTTTTCGCACCTGCTTGCGTATAACCTCCCCAAATACCATTCACATCAAGCGTAGGACGAATCGAAGTACGTTCAATCGTAGAATAACCTTCCTCTCCTGCAACATCCTCAACGCCTAAATCTTTCTTGTAGCTTTCCAAATCAAATGGAGTTTTTGCCATTTCGGCACGCTCTTGGGCAGAAAGTTCTTGCACTTTGTCGTAAAAATGAGGAATTGTAATTCTACCTTTTTCATCTTTGAGCGAGGCAATCATCTGACAAAGTACATTGATAGGATTAGCCACCGCCCCACCATACACCCCTGAATGTAAATCTCGGTTGGGTCCCGTAATTTCCACTTCTACATAACATAAGCCTCGCAAGCCTATTTCAATAGAGGGAATGTCATTTGCAATAATACTCGTATCAGAAATGAGTATTACATCAGCTTTCAAACGTTCTTTGTTTTGACGAATAAAAGGCTCTAAATTACCCGAACCACACTCCTCTTCACCTTCTACCATAAATTTTACGTTGCAAGGCAAGGAATTATTGTGTAACATCATCTCCAGAGCCTTCACGTGCATAAAAGTTTGCCCTTTATCATCACAAGCCCCCCGAGCAAAAATTGCCCCTTGTGGGTGCAAAGGTGTTTTCTTAATAACAGGCTCAAAAGGGGGGGAATCCCAAAGTTCGTAGGGGTCGGCAGGTTGTACATCATAATGCCCATACACAAGCACCGTAGGCAAATTTTTATCTATGATTTTTTCTGCATAAACAATAGGATGCCCTGCTGTTTCGCAAAGTTCAGCTTTATCTACACCTGCTTGCAAAAGTTTTTCACGCAAAAATTCAGCAGCACGCCTTACTTCTTGTTTTTTACTTTCATCGGTGCTTACCGAAGGGATTTTAAGCCATTCTATCAATTCAGCGAGAAAACGCTCCTGATTTGCCTGAATGTAAGTTTGATACGCTTGCATAAAATCAAGTTTAGAGTTGTAAATTATTCATTTTTGTAAATCAAAGCCACCGCAGTAGCCGTTATACCTTCTTTCCTTCCTACAAAACCTAACTTTTCAGAAGTGGTTGCCTTGATAGAAACATCATCAGGCGTGATTTGCATAATATCGGCAAGAATTTTCTGCATTTCAGGAATGTAAGGATTGATTTTAGGTTCTTCCAAACATACCATAGCATCAATATTACCAATTTGATAGCCCTTTTCGTGAATCATACTTACCACTTGGGCAAGAAGTTTCTTGCTATCAATATTTTTATAACGAGGGTCTTTATTCGGAAAGTGATAGCCGATGTCCCGAAGAGCTAATGCCCCCAGCAAAGCATCACAAATAGCATGAATGAGAACATCAGCGTCGGAGTGTCCTACGGCTCCGTGCGTATGCGGAATTTGCAAGCCCCCCAGCCAAAAAGGTCGGTTCTCAGCTAACTGATGAACATCATAACCTTGTCCAATACGAAACTTCATTTGTTTTTATAATTTTTTTTGACCTCACCCCCTGCCCCCTCTCCAAAGGCTACTATTAGGACACAAAATGAGCGAGTTGCCAACCTTCAAAAACTTGCTTAAAATAGAGTAGCCCTCTGAAAAGTGAGATAACCCCTGCTTGTTTTTCGTGAGGCTTCCACCCTCTCATACGAGCTAATACCCAGTAAGCCCATTGTAAAGAATTGGGGGGATAAGGGTTCTTTTGTTTAGGAGTTTTTCCTTCATACTTAACGTTACAAGCTCGCAAACAAGCTAACTCTTGTTCAGAAAACGTCTGTTGCATATCTACAGGTTGATTTGTTTTATACTCAAAGGAAAGAGGTTTTGGACTTAGAGACATGAAAATTCCAAGAAATTAGTGTCTCTGATTCCTGCTGATATGGGGCAATAGGTTCAAAAAACTCAAAGACCTTTTCCTTGAAATCCTCAAATTTTCCACAAAAACAACTATCTATAACCTTCTTTCGCATCAACTTCCATAAACGCTCAATCAAGTTCAGATTAACAAGTAAGCAGGTAGAAAAATCTGTTGGATTTTCGTACCTTTTAGCCTTGCTTGCAAAGTTTTATTTTTGTAATAACGGACATTATCACAAACTACATAAAATCTTGATGAAGCTCAAGCAGTTGTTCATAGACCTTCCAAGTGCTTTCTGCGTCAATGGCTTCATCAAAACGTACTATTACTTCCTGCGGAGCAGAGACATTCAGAGCCACATTGGTATTTAACCGCTTCCGACCACTCACCGAAGGTAACTCGTATTCCATCCCTGTCTTTACCAAGCATACCAGGAACGTGTGTTATGCTGTGGGTGGCAAACGCCCATAAAATATAAAAACCTCCTGCTCGCTTAAAGACTCCTTAATTGCCTCTAATTCCTTAATAAACGCCTCCTGACGCTCTTTATCCGCTTCGCAAGAAAACAACGTCTTCTTCTTATAGCTAAATCCTAATCTATGTAATAACTTCACACAACCCTCCAAACTATAAACTATCCCCCAACGCTCTTGTATCCAACATACCACTTCTTTACTACTATGGTACAAATTTCGCTCTAATTCCTCCTCCAACTCCATTTCCTGTTCTTTATCTAATTTCCCCGTATATGCCTTG
>JANWZC010000170.1 GCA_025054975.1 Raineya sp. | reverse complement strand
TAGTTGGATTTTTTAACAACTATGATGGCAATCCAAGAAATAGCATAATTCGCTTAAATTCTAATGGAAATATTGATAATAGTTTCAGTGGTGGCTTTATTTCTGCCCCTGAATTATATGCCTTAGCAATACAGCCTAACGGGAAAATCTTAGTCGGAGGAAATTTTACAAATTATAGTGTTTTTCAGAGAAATAGAATAATTCGCTTGAATTCTGATGGAAGCATTGATAATGACTTTTCAATAGGAAGTGGATTTCATAATGGAGTAGTACGGTCTATTGCTCTTCAGCCTGATGGCAAAGTGTTAGTAGGAGGAAGTTTTAATATGTACAATGGCACGCCTCGCAACGGCATAGCTCGTCTTCATCGCAGAGATGCTCAAAATGTTGTGCAAAGTACATTTTCAATGTCTCCCCTTTCAGGCAATAAATATAGATTTTTCGCTTCCACCAGTGCCAATTTGAAAACTAAATTTTTCTCTACTAATCCCGATATTGCCGACATAGAAAACGATACGATACTTGTCATCAAGCAATACCCTGTGGGTGAGGCGGATATCAAAGCTTACCACCCAGGAGACGAAGATACCCTGCCCAGCGATACCATCGTGGTAGCCACCGTATATGGACATGGCTTGGTAAATAGCTTTTCAGACAACGGCTTCACTCAAACCACAATTTATCCTAATCCTACTGAAGTAAAATTCTGTGTAAAAACCAACTCTGCAATAGAAAGTCTACAACTATACAATTTGCAAGGGGTGCATCAGAAAATAAAAGTTGTAAGACAAAAGGAATATGAATGGGAAATTGAAATTGGAGAATTATCACAAGGGATTTATTTCTTGGAGCTTGTTACTGCAAAGGGTAAGGTAATCCGAAAAATAACAAAATGGTAAAATTTGCTTCAAAATTTTGTAAAGGCTTGTGCAAAGTGCAAGCCTTTTTTATTTATGTAGTCTATGCGACCAAATCTTGGATAAGTATAATTTCTTATAAAGCCTTATATTGATATTCTTGTTACGCAAGGTTTCTTATCCCGAAATTTATAAAAGAAGAGCCTAACCACAAATTGATTACAAGTAAGGTTCTTGGAAAGGTTGTGGTTTGAAATATTAGACTACTTGGCAAAATAACTAGTGGTTGAAAATGTATGATGTTTATAAAAACAATGAAATTTTTATGAGGTTACGTATTAAAAATTCTAGAAACTATCTTGCAACATCATACATTTACACCACTACTAAGTTTTTACTGCACTTTCTTACTTGAACAACAACTACTTTTCTTGGTAGAACAAGATTTAGTGTCTTTGGTTTCAGCGTTGGTTGTAGTAGTACCCTCTTTTTTCTCTGTGCTGCAAGATGAATTGCTTTCAGTAGAACAGCATCCATCTTTTTTCTTTTTCTTTCTTTTCTTGAAAATGACTTCTGTAGTTTCAGAGTCGCTGAAAGTAGAGGCAACTACTACGGTTCCACTTACCAAAGCAAAAAGAGACAAGGCTAATGCAATTTTCTTCATAAAATTTTAAGTTTTTGTAAAAAAACAAAAAAAATCATTAAAAAAGTTCAATGAACAGAAAAAAAAAGCGATTTGATAACTTTGTTAGTACAAAAAATTATTTGATTTGCCAGCCATTCTTGCCCAAAAGCGGCACAAAGCTAAAATTTTCAAATTCTTCTTGGGTAAATTGTTTTTCATTTTTGCGTATGATACGCATCATTTTTTGAGTTTTATTATCTCCCACAGGAATAACTAACCTACCTCCAATTTTTAGCTGAAAAAGTAAACTTTCAGGTACTGCAGGAGCTCCTGCGGTTACTAAAATGGCATCATAGGGGGCGAAGCGAGGCAAACCTTGCGAACCATCCCCCAAAAAACACTGCACTTTTTTATCATATCGCAGAATATCAATCATACGGCGAGCTTTCTTGAAAAGAATTTCGTTGTATTCTATGGTGTAAACTTTTACCCCCATTTCTGCCAAGATACAGGCTTGATAAGCCGAACCTGTACCTATTTCCAAAACACTCTGATTAGGCTGAAGTTGCAATAATTCTGTTTGAAAAGCTACCGTATAAGGTTGTGATATAGTTTGTCCTTCTTCAATCGGAAAGGCTTTGTCTTGATAAGCATGTTGCAAAAATACTGAATCCAAAAACCAATGCCTTGGCACTGCCATAAGAGCATTTAAGACTCTTTCATCTTTGATACCCTTACGGCGAATTTCCTCAATCAATTTTTTTCGCAAACCTTTATGTTGAAAAGTATCTTCTAACACAAAAAATCAGTTTTAGCAGAAAAGTTTTTAGGCAAAAATACAATTTTTGATTGAATTCCGAAAAAATTTTGTAGTTTTTTAGTAGATTTACTAACTTTGTAGGCTATAACCAAATTAGCACAAAGAGGCTATGCATAACTAACAATATTTACTTTTTTATCTTAAAAATTGTAGAAAAACATGGGTTGCACTTCTTGCTTGTCAGGAGGTTGCTCTACGAATATATCGCAGAATGGTTGTGGAGGAGGTTGTAAAAGTGGTTCCTGCAATAAAATGAACAGCTTTGATTGGCTTTCCAATATGGAATTGCCTGCAGACCAAAAATTTAATGTAGTAGAGGTACGCTTCAAGAATGGTTTCAAAGCCTTTTATCGGAATACACAAAAATTTGACCTCTGCACAGGCGAACCTGTGGTAGTAGAAGCAACTTCGGGATATCATATCGGGAAAGTGGCTTTACAAGGCGAATTAGTACGTTTGCAAATGCTCAAAAAAAAGGTAGATGAGAACACCGACCTCCCTGCTATTTTACGTTTGCCCACAGAAAGAGATTTAGCCAAATGGAAAGAAGCACAAGCCCGTGAAATGCCTACTATGTTCCGAACCAGGCAAATTGTGCAAGAAATGGGCTTAGAAATGAAGCTCAATGATGTAGAATTTCAGGCAGATAATACCAAAGCTACTTTTTATTACTCTGCCGAAGGACGTGTAGATTTTCGTGAGCTAATCAAGGTGTTGGCTGCTGAGTTCAAAATTAGGGTGGAAATGCGACAAATCAGCTTGCGTGAGGAAGCAGGTAGGTTGGGCGGTATAGGCGTATGCGGACGTGAATTGTGCTGTTCTACGTGGCTTACGGATTTCAAAAGTGTTAATACTTCGGCGGCTCGTTATCAAAATCTCTCCCTAAACCCTGCCAAACTTTCAGGGCAATGTGGTAGGCTCAAATGTTGCCTCAATTATGAACTTGATACTTACATGGAGGCTCTTAAAGATTTTCCTACTATTGAAAAACCTCTCCAAACTCAACAAGGTGTAGTGGAACTTAAAAAAACGGATATTTTCCGAAAGGTTATGTGGTTTGGCTATGAAAATGATAGCAACTGGTATCCGCTTTCGGTAGAAAAGGTCAGAGAATTTATTGAAATGAATGAAAAAGGTATCTTCCCTGAAACTTTGGCTCAACTCACCGATGAAGCTAATATCGCCCAAGAACAAAAAAGACAAGCCTTAGAGCAAAGTAAATTAGTAGCCCAAGTCCTTGAACAAAAACTGAAAGCCCAAGAAAAACAACAATTAGAAAAAACTGACCCCAATAAACAAACTCAACTCAAAAAAAGTAAGTCAAAAAAGAAACGAAAGTCTAAACGTTAATTTTGTTGGATTGTTTATAAAGCAACTGATACATTTCGCTCCCTGAACAAAAGTCGAAGGGGGCGAAATGCTACTATGAATAGTTGGGTTAAGGCGAAAATATAGCTATCAGGTCATTTGAGTTTTGCCTTGAAAACTTTTTGAAGTTTCTCAATTTTAGGGCGAATTACGAAATAACAATAGCCTTGTGTAGGATTGTTGTTGTAGTAATTCTGATGATAATCTTCTGCTTTATAGAATTTCGTAAAGGGAGTAACTTCTGTTACAATAGGACTGCTGAATACTTTTTCTTGCGTGAGTGTTTGTATTACTTTTTCGGCTATTTTTTTCTGTTCTTCGTTGTGATAAAAAATTACCGAACGATATTGTGTACCTACATCGTTCCCCTGACGATTAAGCGTAGTGGGGTCGTGAGTGCCGAAAAATATTTCTAAAATTTCAGTAAAACTTATTTGGTTTTTGTCAAAAGTAATTTGGCAGACTTCGGCGTGTCCTGTATTTCCACTGCATACTTCTTTATAGGTTGGATTTTCAGTTTTACCTCCCGAATACCCTGATTCTACTTTGACTACACCTTTAATTCGCTGAAAAACAGCTTCTACACACCAAAAACAACCTGCCCCTAAAGTGGCTACTTCTAAATTAGGATTTTGTGCGTTTTGCATATTCGGACTCTGTTTAGGACTCTTTTTTTGCCCGCAAGTTGGTAAAGAAAACGTTAAAAGCCAAGTAAGTAACAAAGTAAAAACAGATTTCATAAATGATGTATTTGATACACTTTCAATTCAATTGTTATAAGTTTTGCTGATTTGATGTTTTTCATTACCACAATTTCTTCAGAAAAAGTTTTGCTTTCCGCTTTTTTGCGACCATTTTTTATTACCTTTGTCTCAAGACAATGAATATAATTTACTTCTATCGTTATTTGGCTCATAACGCAAAAGTAAAATCTCATTGTCTATTTCCTTAAACACTCATCATATTATACTACAACCTAAACTCTTGCACAATTTATGAAAAAAATGAATTTTCTGCTAATTACACTGCTCATTATTTTTTCATTTGCCTGCAAAGAAACACCTCCTATTACGCAAAAAACTGCTAATCATAAAGACACATTTTTTCGGCAGGCAAGAATTTTCTTTAATGCCGATTTTTTGCGAAAAGAAATTCAAAAATTGGGTATCAACGAACGAGAAATAGTAGAATTTTGCAGAGTAGTAGATGATGCAGCTTTGCGTAGCAAGTTTGCGGCAGCGGTATTTTCTCAAAAAACTTACAACAAAACTCCTGCCAAAGAAGAGTTTTGGGCAGCGATACGTTTCAATTTACCTCGTTTTGTAGAAACCATAATGCTTTTGAAAGAGCCTGAACAGAAAACTTTTATGGATATTGGCTCGGGAAATGGCGAAAAACTTTTTACAGCTCTTTGTTTGGGGTTTGAAAAAGCCTACGGATTAGAATACAGCCCTCAATCAGTAGCAGAAAGTAAAGAAAATCTTAAAAATTTTAGCCAAGAAATAGAAATCACACAAGGAGATGCTTTGCAAATTGAAGGTAGTTTTTTCCAAAAAGCCGATTTTTTGTATATGTACTCACCTATCAAAGATAATCAGCTTGCTGCAAAGCTATTCAAGCGTGTTTTAGATAATATGAAAGACGGGGCAATTTTCTTAGAAGTACGTTGTGTATATATTGATGAGGTTCGCAAACTTACAAGGCTCAATTTTCCTCCGCTCAAAAGTTGGATTGCTGTCAAGAAGCAAGACGGCAAGTTTTACTACAAAAACATAATTGACCAATCTTACAACTATACTAATACCGACACTAAAGAGTGGCAGGAAGCTAAACCATTTTAAATATGCAAAGACGTGATTTTCTCAAAAAAACCTCTCTGCTCGCTACTTCAGCCTATCTAATGCACCTACCTGAATGGAACGATTTTGAGCCCCTCAGAAAAGGCGAGCAAGGACTTATTTTGGGTGCAG
>JANWZC010000016.1 GCA_025054975.1 Raineya sp. | reverse complement strand
AAGTAAAAACTCATTGTCTATCTCACAAAATACTCATCATACATTTTAGACCACAACCGTCTTTTGCGTCATTTTTTAGCACGATTAAGAAGGAAAACTAAATGTTACTCTAAAGCTGTTTATATGCTAGTCTATTCAGTTAAACTTTTAATGTTTAAGTGGAATAATGATTTATCTATACTATTTTAACAATGCCATATAAGCAATTCTTCTCATAATACAAAAATACTTCTTTTGCAAAACATTCTCTATTTTACAGAATATTTTTTATGAAAAAAAAATCATATATTAAACTCATACTTTTTAGTTTAATTGGGCAAATATCATTTTCGCAAAATCTTTCAGAGGCACTTAATCAGTTGGAAAATGATAGTCTTTTGCGGCAAGGATATTTAGCTTTTTGCCTGATGGACGTGCCAACAGGCAAAGTGCTTGCCGAAAAAAATATGCATAAAAAAATGAATATTGCCTCTTGCCATAAACTTTGGACAACAGCCACCGCATTAGAAGTCTTGGGCAAAGATTTTCGCTTTCAAACGCAACTTGCATACAGCGGGAAAATTGAAAATGGCACACTCAAAGGCAACTTATACATCATTGGGGGAGGTGATGTAACCTTAGGCAGTGCTGACTTCAAAGGTAATCTTTCATTACAACAACTTTGGGAACGTTGGTATAAAGTTTTACAAAGTAAAGGTATTAACAAAATTGAAGGTAAAATCATTGGTGTAGGAGGCTATTTTGACCAAAATGCTATTCCTGCGGGGTGGATAAAAGAAGATTTGGGTAACTATTACGGCTCGGCGGCGTACGGATTAAATATTGCCGATAACGAATACAAACTACTTTTGAAGCCTGCTACAAAAATCGGTGAAAAAGCTGAAATATTTGCCACAGAGCCTGCTTTGCCATTTCTGAGTTTCAAAGGTGAAATCCTTACTGCTCCCAAAGGTTCGGGAGATAATGCCTACATTGATGGCTATCCCTTTCATTATGAAGCCTTTGTGAGTGGTACTATTCCGCAGGAGAGTAGTTTTTTTATCAAAGGGGCTTTGCCTAATCCACCTTATACGGCGGCTTTTTGGTTGCAGGAGTTTTTGCAAAAAAAAGGTGTTATTTGCACAAATCCTGCTGACTTTACTTTTGAGAAAATCAATGAAAGTCTGTACCTTTTAGATATCCTTTCATCTCCTACGCTTGCCGAAATAGCTAAAGAAATCAATTTGTACAGCGTCAATTTATATGCAGAGGGACTTTTCAAGCAGTTGGGCAAGTTTTGGAGCAATGAACAACAAGCAGGTGAAAAGATTATAGAATTTTGGCAAAAAAAAGAAGTGCAGACAAAAGGTTTACTTTTCAACGACGGTAGCGGACTTTCTCGGCTCAATACCTCAACGGCATACGCTCTTTGTCAGATGCTTGCCCAAATGTCTAAAAATGAAATCTTTTTGCAAACTTTGCCTATTGCAGGTGTTTCAGGAACACTAACAAATTTTGGCAAAAACACCTTTCTGCAAAACAATCTCAAAGCCAAAACAGGTAGTATGCGGGGCGTTATTGCTTTGGCAGGCTATTTTACAGACAAAAAGGGAGAAAAACGCTGTTTTGCCATAGTTGCCAATCATTATGAAGGTAAATATGCCACTATGCGAAAAAAATTTGAGGAGATTTTGCTCAAAGCAGTGGAATGGTAGCTAAATTTGGGTTTTTGGAAAAAAATCTCAGCTACTCCACAATAACCTTACGGAGTAGTATTTTTCTTTTGTAAAAGTATTGCAGGAAACTTTGTATTTTGTATTTTTGAAAAAAACTCGCAAACGTATGGCAAAGAAAGAAAAAGAAAAAAATGCTATTCAAACGCCAACAGATGAAAAAAGTAAGTTGGAAGTTTTGAAGGCAACTATGGAAAAATTGGAAAAAACTTACGGCAAAGGGGCTGTCATGAAACTCAGCGATGAGAAGGTAGTGGATGTAGAGGTGATTTCTACGGGTTCGTTGAGTGTAGATTTAGCGTTGGGTGTAGGTGGCTTTCCGAGAGGAAGAATTATAGAAATTTTTGGACCTGAATCGTCAGGAAAAACTACTTTGGCGATACACACAATTATTGAGTGTCAGAAGGCGGGGGGAATTGCCGCTTTTATTGATGCCGAACACGCCTTTGATAGATTTTATGCCGAAAAATTAGGCATGGACCCTGAGAAAGTGATTATTTCCCAACCCGATAGCGGTGAGCAGGCTTTGGAAATAGCCGAACAACTTATTCGTTCAGGAGCTATTGATATTGTAGTGATTGACTCAGTGGCGGCTCTTGTTCCCAAAGCTGAAATAGACGGCGACATGGGCGATAGCAAAATGGGCTTACAGGCTCGTTTGATGTCGCAAGCTATGCGGAAACTTACTAGTGTCATTAGTAAAACGAATTGTTGTTGTATATTTATCAATCAGCTTCGTGAAAAAATTGGTAACGTATATGGCAATCCCGAAACTACCACAGGCGGTAATGCCCTGAAATATTATGCTTCCGTAAGAGTAGATATTCGCAAAGTAACGACCCTCAAAGATAAAGACGACAATGCCTATGGCAATAGAACACGCGTCAAAATTGTAAAGAACAAAGTTGCTCCGCCATTCAAGCAGGTGGAATTTGAAATTCTCTTCGGAAAAGGCATCAATAAAGTAGGTGAAATAGCAGATTTAGCCACCGAATTAAATGTTCTGAAAAAATCAGGAGCAAATTATTACTACAACGAAACTAAACTCGCTTTGGGTAGAGAAAAACTACTGGGGGTTTTGGAAGAAAATCCTGAATTATTGGAAGAGTTGAAGCAAAAAGTGAAAGAAAAAATCGCCGCAGGGGCTAAAATTGGAGAAATCAGTAGTGAGGAAAAAGCCAAAGTTAGACAGGAAGAGCAAGAAGCTGAACAGGAAGTTCAAGAATTAGAAAACGAGGAATAAAATTTTCTCAAAATTATAAATGCCAATAAATGCCATTATAGACTTGAAATCTGTAATGGCATTTTTCGCTGTACAACCCTGTAAAGCGTCTTATTTATTGACCCTCTTCCATTTCTTTATCTAAATGTTCTTGTACTACATCAATGGCATTATCAATTACATCACTTAGAGCCGTAATAAATGCTCCTTTATTTTTTTGAGCCAAAGCAATGGCATGTTTGAGAGCATCAACTTCTTTGGTGATTACTTCGTGAGTAACTTTTCGTTTAGCCTTTTTGATACCTTTCAGAATTAGGTCAATAATTTCTTGTTCGGTTCTGCCACGTAAGTGTTTTTCTTGTCGGATGATGATATGGTCAAACATACGAGCCGCAATAGTACCACACTCCATAATGTCTTGGTCGCGACGATCGCCTACACCTGCAATAATGCCAATTTTATAAGGAGAATCAATGTTAGCTAAAAATTCTTCAATAGCCCTGTATCCTGCGGGATTGTGGGCAAAATCAATCATTACTTGGAAATTGCGGAAGTTAAAGATATTCATTCTGCCTGGTGTTTGAGCAGGAGAAGGAATAAATGTACCCAAAGAAAGTTTAATATCTTCGGTCTTGAAACCTGAAAGATAACCTGCCAAAGTTGCCGCAAGAACGTTGGCAATCATAAATTTGGCTTTTCCTCCCATAGTTAGTGGAATGTGAGTAGCCTTTTCCACTCTAATTTTCCACTCACCTTTCTTGATGGTTACGAAACCATTTTCATATACACAAGCAATGCCTCCTGCTTTGCAATGTCTTTTTACAACAGGGTGTTCTTCGTCCATGCTGAAATAAGCCACATTACATTCAAGTTCTTTGGCAATTTTGACACAGTATTCATTTTCGGCATTCAAGATTGCCCATCCATCAGGTTTCACGCTTTTAGGAACTACTGCTTTTACACGTGCCAAATCGTCCAAAGTTTCAACATCATTTAGCCCTAAATGGTCTTCGGCAATATTGGTAATAATTCCGATATCGCAACGACTAAATCCTAAACCTGCCCTCAAAATGCCACCTCTGGCACACTCTAAAACAGCAAACTCTACCGTAGGGTCTTTGAGGATAAATTCAGCACTATAAGGACCCGTAGTATCACCTTTTTCTAAAAGATGATTTTGTACATAAATTCCATCGGAAGTAGTAAATCCCACACGATAGCCCATATTCTTAACAATATGAGCAATCAGACGTGTAGTAGTGGTTTTGCCATTTGTACCTGTAACCGCAATAATAGGAATACGCGAAGGTTTTCCTGGAGGATAGAGCATGTCCAACACAGGAGCTGCTACATTGCGAGGTAATCCTTCGGCAGGAGCTAGGTGCATACGAAAACCAGGAGCAGCATTTACCTCCAAAACTACTCCTCCGTTTTCAGAAAGAGGTTCAGTAAGATTGGGAGCCATAATATCAATGCCACAGATATCCAAGCCAATTATTCGGGAAATTCTTTCTGCTAAAAAGATATTTTCAGGGTGCATTAGGTCGGTTACATCAATAGAAGTGCCACCTGTACTCAAATTAGCGGTAGATTTCAGATAAACAACTTCTCCTTTGGGAGGAATAGTTTCTAATGTGTAACCTTTTTTGGCAAGCAAATCCAAAGTATCTCTATCCACGGTGATTTCCGTAAGAACATTTTCGTGTCCGTAGCCACGGCGAGGGTCTTTATTTTCTATGTCAATGAGTTCTTGAATAGTATGTTTGCCATCGCCTTTTACGTGAGCGGGTATGCGTTGAGCAGCGGCTACTACTTTATGGTCAATTACCAAAACCCTAAAATCATTGCCCTTGATGAACTGCTCCACAATAACACGCCGAGAATATTTTTTGGCATGCTTGAAACCTTCCAAAGCCTCTTCCCAAGTTTTGACATTGATAGACGCACCTTTGCCATGATTGCCATCCAAAGGCTTAATCACAATCGGATAACCAATTTTTTTGATGACTCTCGCCAAATCCTCTTCATCAACACAAGTATCCCCTTTGGCAACAGGAATGGCATTATTAGCAAGCATACGCTTGGTTTCTTCTTTGTCGCAGGCAATCTCTACGGCAATGTTGCTGGTTTTGCAGGTAATAGTAGCCTGAAATCGCATCTGATTCACTCCATAACCAAGTTGCACTAAGGAGTTTGTTCCTAAACGTATCCAAGGAATATCGCGTGCAATAGCCTCTTCCACAATAGAGCCTGTGCTGGGGCCCAGACGAACCTCTTCGCGTATCTCACGCATTTTTTGAATATCTTTTTGCAAATCATATTCTTCACCTTTCACAAGAGCTTCGGCTATTCTTACAGCGGCTTCGGCGGCGTAAATACCCACTTTCTCTTCTACATAACTAAACACCACATTGTACACGCCAGGTGTTTTAGTTTGACGAGTTCTGCCAAAGCCCGTATCCATACCTGCAAGTGTCTGAATTTCAAGGGCAATATGTTCAACAACGTGTCCCATCCAAGTTCCTTCTTTTACTCTCATGAAAAAGCCTCCAGGTACTCCTTCCGAACAGCGATGCTCATACATAGAAGGAAACATCTTTTTCAGGCGGCTCAGAAAACCTTTAATCTTGTTAGTAGGCTTATGCTCCAAATCCTCCAAATCCAAACGCATTTGAATAAGTTTTTTACGTTGGATGCTCCAAATATTCGGACCTCGCAGTGCTTGTATGCTCAAAATTTTCATAAGCGTAAAGTTTTAGTAAAACCAACGATAATTTTGTAAATAGTTTTGGCAATAAAATAAAAATTTACAAACAAGTCAATATGCGTTATTTTTATTTTGAAAAGTTGTTTCTTTTGTTAGGATTTCTATAAAATTTGCAGAAGTAGATGAGATATTGTATCTTTGGCTAAAAAATATTCAAAACCAACTACTATGAAGGCAATACAAAGAATCTTTTTGTTATTTTTTTTGCTATTTACGCAGGCTTTTGCTCAGAAGATATACTATTTCAAAATAGAAGGTGAAATTGCTGAGCCTACTAGGGTTATGGTGGATTCGGCTCTCGCAGAAGCTAAACGTAAAAAAGTAGATTATGTAATTATGGAAATCAATACGCCTGGCGGTTTGGTAAGTGCTGCTGACCATATCAATCAGCAAATTTTAGATTATCCGATACCTGTGTGGGCTTTTATCAATAACAATGCTTATTCAGCAGGGGCTTTAATAGCTATTGCCTGTGATAGTATCTATATGGCAGAAGGAGCTAATATGGGTGCAGTAACTCCCGTAGATGCCGAAGGTAAATATGCCCCTGAAAAATACCGAGCCGCTATTCGTGCCAAAATGCGAGCCTCTGCCGAAGCTAATCGCCGCAATCCTAAAATTGCCGAAGCTATGGTAGATGAAACCTTAGAATATGATAGTTTAGTTGCACCAGGGAAACTTATTGTTTATACTACTTCCGAAGCCATTAAAAATGGTTATTGTGAAGGAAAATTTAATAGTGTGGAAGAGATTTTAAAACACTACAAAATGGAAAAAGCTCAGATAATTCGTTATACACCTACCTTTATAGACAAACTTATTGGCTTTTTTCTTAATCCTGTTATACGAACTTTGCTGATTTTGCTCATTATTGGAGGCATTTACTTTGAATTGCAAACTCCTGGTGTAGGCTTTCCCTTAATAGCTGCTTTGGTGGGATTGGCATTATATTTTGTGCCGCATTATATTCAAGGACTTGCCCAAAATTGGGAGTTATTGTTGTTTTTAGGTGGTTTGGGTCTAATTGCTTTGGAAATATTTGTCATGCCTGGTGCCAAAGTGTTTTTAATAGCAGGTTTAATTATTATGTTTGGGGCATTGGGGCTAATGATGATTGGCAATGTAGGTTTTAGTTTGGAAGGAGTTTCTCAAAAATCTCTGTATGAGTCTCTAATTACCACAAGCATAGGACTTTTAGGAACAATTGTGATGATTGTTATTCTTGCTCCCAAAATTGCTACCAGTAAGCAGTTCAAACATATTGCTTTGCAGACTACTCTGGATAGAAAGGAGGGATATGTCTCTGCTACTATGCCTCCTATGATAGGCAAACAAGGAACAGCCTACACAGTACTTCGTCCTTCGGGCAAGGTGCTTATTGATAATCATACCTACGATGCATTCACGCAAGGGGATTTTATAGAGCAAGGTACTCCTATCGAAGTAATTGCCCAAGAAGGTGCTGAATTGGTGGTAAAGCGAATTTAGATAAGTTTTAGGAACTTTTTGAGCAAGATTGTAAAATTTGGGTAGTGGTTCAAAATGTATGATTGCTACATATTATAGAGCAGTTTTTCATTTCAAAATTCTTTTATAAGAAACTTTTTTGCGGCTATCAAATACGAATTATGAAACCTACTTTCTTTCTTTGAATAAAAGAAATTGAACGAGTTTTCACAATATCATACATGTTATTTTTATCCACTAACCGAAAATCAATTTTCTTTCTGATTTTCTGCCTTATCATACGCCTGAATGATAGCCCTGACAAGTTTATGTCTTACTACATCGCGAGCATCTAATTCTACTACGGCAATTCCTTCGATATCTTTGAGTATTTGCAAGGCATCGGTAAGCCCTGAACGTTGTCTGCTAGGCAAATCTATTTGGGATTGGTCACCTGTAACAATAACTTTGGAGTTGATTCCCATACGTGTCAGAAACATTTTCATTTGCATGGGAGTAGTATTTTGGGCTTCATCAAGCAAAATGAAAGCATCGCTCAGGGTTCGCCCACGCATGTACGCCAAAGGAGCAATCTCAATAATTCGGTTTTCAAGATAAAATTTAAGTTTTTCAGCCTGAATCATATCGTCCAAAGCGTCATAGATAGGACGTAAGTAAGGGTCAACTTTTTCTTTCATGTCGCCAGGTAGAAAGCCTAAATTCTCACCTGCTTCTACCGCAGGACGCGTAATAATGATTTTTTTGACTTGCTTATTTTTAAGAGCCTGCACCGCTAAAGCTACTGCAATATACGTTTTACCTGTTCCTGCGGGTCCTAGGGCAAAGACCAAATCATTTTCCATAGATGCCTTCACTATAAGAGCCTGATTTTGTGTGCGAGGCTTGATACCAAAGCCCTTCGTGCCGTACAAAATCACCTCCTCACGGATTTTTTCAAGGCTGCTACTTTCTTTTTGGTCTTTGTCGTTTTGGGCAATCAATTCTTCAATGTGCTGAGGGGTAATTTTGCCAAATTTGTGGTAATGACTCAGCAGGGCATTGATAATAGCATTGATTTTCAAAATTTCGGGGGTTTGCCCTTGAATGCGAATCTCATTGCCACGCGAAAGAATTTTACTTGTCGGAAAAGCCGCTGCTATTTGTTTGATGTGGCTATTTTCCACCCCCAAAAATTCTACCAAAGGTATGTTTTCCAGCGTGATGATTTTCTCTATCAAAGACTATCTATTTTTTTAGGTGAAACCATTGATGCTCAAAGGAAAAAAATCTTAACAATCAACTCTCTGACCTCAAACCAACCTACTTCAAAACTTGAACTTTTAACTTCAACTTTGGTGCTAAAATAAAGAAATTTTTGCTTACTTGCTTACAAATTTTGCTAAAAATTGTAGCCATGTTGATAGCTATTCATGGAAAAATATTTCAGAAGGAAATTCGTAAAAACATTCAAGATTTGTTTATTTGCTTGAAAAAGCATAACATAGAGGCTTGTATTTCAGCGAGTTTTCACAAAATCTTGAAAAAATCGCTCATCAAGCACTTGCCTGAAAATGTCTATGAAAAACCCCAAGAACTCAAAGATTGTCAGTTTTTTTTGAGTTTAGGGGGCGACGGAACGCTTCTTGAATCTGTTACTCATGTTGGGGCTTTGGAAATTCCGATTGTAGGTATCAATACAGGCAGACTGGGCTTTTTGGCAACGCACGCTCCTGCACAAATTAAAATGGTACTTGAACGGCTTTTAGAAGGTTTTTACCAAATTGATGAACGTACTTTATTGCACTTGGAAAGCAACAAAGATATATTTGACGGCTATCCTTTTGCACTTAACGATTTTACTATTACCAAACGTGATAGTGCCTCCATGATTACAGTGCATACGTTCATCAATGGAGAATATCTGAATTCGTATTGGGCTGACGGTTTGATTGTCGCTACGCCCACAGGTTCTACGGGCTATTCGTTGAGTTGTGGAGGACCTCTGATTTTACCACGCTCTCATAATTTTGTCATAACACCTGTTAGTCCGCATAATCTTACGGTGCGTCCTATGGTAATTTCCGACGAAAGTGTAATATCCTTTGAAATTGAAGGCAGAAGCAAAAACTTTTTAGTCTCTTTGGACTCACGCTCCCGTGTAATAGATGCCTCTGTACAATTAGCCGTAAGTAAAGAGAAATTCAAAGCCAAACTCGTAAAAGCTAATGATACTAACTTTTTAGATACTTTACGAAGCAAACTCAATTGGGGCTGGGATGCAAGAAATTAATTAAAAATCAGAAAGTTGAAAGTTGAATTCCAAGATTTGATATTACAAGAAATAAAAACAGCAAAAAATTTTGTTTTGTCAAAAGATTTCATTTATTTTGAGTTTGGAAAATTGTTTTTTTGTTTCTCAAAACTTACATATATATTTCTTGCACGAAATATTGAGTACTTATGTCTTACACGTTTGTTAAGCAAAATCCGCAAGGCAAGTCTATAATCAAAGTAATTGGTGTAGGTGGTGGCGGTAGTAATGCAGTAAACCACATGTTCAATCGTGGTATCAAAGACGTTGAATTTGTGGTTTGCAATACCGATGCTCAAGCCTTAAATGCCAGTCCTGTACCTACCAAATTGCAGATTGGTATCAATCTTACAGAGGGTTTAGGGGCAGGTGCTAATCCTGAAAAAGGCAGAGAAGCGGCTTTGGAAAGCCGAGAAGATATAAGAGAATTACTTGCTAACCATACAAAAATGGTTTTTGTAACCGCAGGTATGGGCGGAGGTACAGGTACAGGAGCCGCACCTGTAATAGCTCAAATTGCCCGAGATTTAGGTATCCTGACAGTAGGGATTGTTACTGCTCCTTTCAGTTTTGAAGGAAGAAAAAAAATTGAGCAAGCTAAGCAAGGTATTGAAGAATTGCGAAAATATTGCGATACACTTATCATCATTTCTAATGACAAACTAAAAGAAATCTACGGGAACTTGACTATTTCTAATGCTTTTGCCCAAGCAGACAACATTTTACTTACTGCTGCTAAAAGCATTGCTGAGCTTATCACTGTACATGGCTATGTAAATGTGGATTTTGAAGATGTAAAAACCATTATGAGCAATTCAGGAACGGCGGTTATGGGTTCTGCAAAAGCCGAAGGCGAAGACAGAGCCTTGAAAGCCGTTGAGGAGGCTTTGAATTCTCCTTTGCTTAACAATAGAGATATTCGCGGGGCAAAGAAAATGCTGGTTTCGGTGATGTCTTCCGACAAAGCTGAATTGCGTTTGGAAGAATTTACTACCGTGATGGATTACATTACCGATAAAATTGGGGGAGAGGCAGAGAACGTAATTTGGGGGCAAGGCATAGACCCCACTCTTGGCGATGCTATTCGTGTAACGGTTATTGCCACTGGATTTACGGGAGAAGCAGACATCATACAAGAAAAAAAAACCACTGAAACCAAAATTGTTCATGACCTTGAAACAGGTTCTAAAAAAGTACAGGAACTTAATCTTATTCCTGAAAAACCCATAGAGATTGTAAATACGGCTACTCCAAAAATTGAAACAGAAATTGTTGAAAAAGAGAAAGAAAAAGAAAAGGAAGTTGTTTTTGAAATGAAACCTGTGGTTGAAAGTGTGGAGGATACTATCGTTGAAATTCAGCCAGAAAAAATCGTTTATGATTTAGAAAAGAAAGTGCAAGAAATTCCGCAAGACCTCAAAAAATTAGAAGAAGAACGAGCTAAACAAGAACTCAAACGGAAAGAAGAAGAAGCCTTGAAAAAACGTATGGAAGTTTTGAAATCATTGAGCAATACTTATGAAAGTAGTTCGGAAGAAATAAAGTATAAAAGTGATGTCCCTGCTTTCAAAAGAAAAGGGGTTCAGTTAGAAGATACTAATTACTCAAACAAAGAGGTTTCACGTTATAGCTTAGATGGCGATAATCAAATTACTACCAGCAATAAATTTTTTACTGATAAACCCGATTAAGCATATTAGATAAAATTTTCCTTGAAGGACACTTTGCAAAATGAAGTGTCCTTTTTTACATTTCTTGCAGGCTTTGCAGGGCAAGCCAAGCCATTAGCCCCGCACCGATTTCAAGGGCTTGTTCATCTATATCAAAAGTAGGCGTATGTACCCCTGAAATAATACCTTTACTCTCGTTACGCGTGCCTAAACGATAGAAACATGCATCAGCTACTTGCGAGTAATAAGCAAAATCTTCGGCAGCAAGCCAAATATCTAAATCCACTACATTTTCTTTGCCCAAATAAGTTTCAGCCCAAAGTTTAGCCTTTTGCGTAAGCAAGGGATTATTTTTCAGAAAAGGATATCCACGTCTTACTTCAAATTCGCACTTACCTCCCATAGCCTCAGCAATACTTTGAGCCATTTTCACCATTTTTTCGTGAGCTGTATTTCGCCAACTCTCATCAAAAGTACGGAAAGTACCTTCTAAGTACACCTCATTAGGTAAAATATTCGTAGCACCATTGGCAATTACTTTGCCAAAAGAAAGCACCGAAGGAATTTTCGGAGGAGCATTCCGACTCACGATTTGTTGGAGAGCTACAATGATATGTGAGGCAATCAGTACAGCATCAATGCAATTTTCAGGCATAGCGGCGTGTCCGCCTTTGCCAATGACTTTTACATAGAGTTCGTCTGCACTTGCCATATACATACCTTCGCGGAAACCCACTTTCCCCACAGGCAAAAGTGGCATAACGTGTTGTCCGAAGATAGCTTTGGGTTTAGGATTTTCTAAAACACCCTCTTTTATCATCAACGAAGCCCCACCGGGAATTTTCTCCTCACCAGGCTGAAAAATAAGTCTCACCGTCCCTTCAAAATGATTTTTTAGATTTTGCAGAATTTTTGCACAACCCAAAAGCGAAGCCGTATGCACATCGTGTCCGCAGGCATGCATAACTCCCTCGTTTTGAGATTTGTAAGGTACATCATTTTGTTCTACAATAGGCAGGGCATCTATATCGGCACGCAAGGCGATTGTTTTACTTTCAGGATTTTGCCCCTGAATAGTGGCTACAATACCTGTACCTGCTACACCCGCTTGAAACTCAATATCTGCGTTTTTGAGTTGTGTAGCAATGTATTCAGCGGTTTGGTACTCTTGAAATGAAAGTTCGGGGTGAGCGTGTAAATGTCTGCGAAAAGTTTGAATTTCAGAAAAATAAGTTTTAGCTAAATTTTGAACTATCTCTGGCGTTATAGTTTGTTGCATAGAATTTTATTTTTTCTCCAAAAACTCAAAAAGCATTTTGCGAGCCTCATTCGTTTTCAGACTGCGAGAAACTTTGGTATAATACTGATAGCGGTCATACACATAGTCATAGGCAAATTTCGCAAGTTCTAATCGGAATTCTTCAAAACCTACCAAAGCTACAATTTCAGCAACCTGTTCGGAAGAAAAATAACCTGTATTTTTCATAGAAAACTTGGCGATACGCAATTTCTCTTCGTCATTGGATTCTTCTTTGATATTACGCTTGATTTCCTCAAATTCACTATCCAAAACCCTCATAGCGTAACGGTCGGTGGGCATAGGCTGTTCAGTTTTATTGGTTTCGGGTTCTGTTTGAGGTTCGGGATTGGGTTTTTGGACAGGTGGTTCAGGTTCTTCACGTCTTGGATTGGGAAAAGTAGGAAAAGGCACACGAAAAACAGGTTCAGGCATTCGGAAAATGCCTGCAAAATCTTGCAAAGCCTGCAAACTCATTTTGTATTTGCCTTTTTTCTTACGTAAAACAAATGAAAGATTGTTCAAGCCTAATAAAGGCACTTTCTTTTCTAAAATAATCGGCTCAGTTTGCGGATTGATGACTATTTTCAGCCAATAAAAGCCGTCCCAAAGATTATCTACACGTGCATACGTAGAGGGCTTATCATTGATAAGATTGCCATTGACATACAAGAAAAAAGGTTCATTTTCAATGTTCTGAATAGCAATAGACGAAAATTGCCCCCAAACATTCAAAGCCAAACATACACACAAAATAGGTAAAACACTTTTCAACATAAACAGGCTATTTGGCAGGAAAAGCCTCAAATTTAATACCAAAATAGAAAAAAATCATTGAAATTCAAACTTATGAGAATTTTTTATTTTTTCAAGCCATCGTAAAAATTCTTTATCAAATGTTCCATAGCAAACTTAAATATTTTCTCTTCGGTTTCGTCAGGGAAATAGATTTCTATGCCAATACTGAAAAAACGAGCTTTCAAAGGTTCAGAGATTTGCATTTTTTGAAGTTTGACAGCATCTTTTTCTGTGCATAGTAAAGTAGTGTCAGGATTTTTTTCTAAAAAGTCACAGATTTTGGCAATTTCTTGTTGCGTATAAAAATGGTGGTCGGGGAAAATAAAGTGCTTAATAACCTCAAATTTTTCACGCATTGCTTTTTCAAAGTGTTGCGGTTGGGCAATGCCTGAAAGCAACGCTACCTTTTGCAAATGAGCATTTTCTTTTGTAAAAATGTTGTATGGATTACCGTAAGTCAGACTTGTAAAAAGAATAATCCTTTGCGGCGCATAACTTAATATTCTGTGAATAATAGTAGTTTTTTCATCTTTGCTCAAATCGGGTGGGCATTTGGTAATGATGAAAAAATGAGTTCGGCGAACATGCTTACGTCTTTCACGCAATCTGCCCATAGGAAGCAAATAGTCGTTGTAAAATAGATTTTCATAATCGGAGAGCAAAATTTGAAAATACGGTCTGATACTTCGGTGCTGAAAAGCATCATCAAGTAAAATAACTTCTGTTTCGGGGTGTAGAGCCAGAAGTTCGGGAATAGCTAAAATTCTCTCCTCGCCTACACATACATGAATTTGGTCGCCATATTTGCTGTAGAGTTGCAAAGGTTCATCACCAATTTCTTGAGCAGTGCTGGCTGGATTTGCCAACCGAAACCCTTTGGTTTTTCTGCCGTATCCTCTGCTCAAAACAGCTATTTTGTGTTTGGGGGCAAGCAAACGTATCATGTACTCTATGAAAGGGGTTTTACCTGTTCCTCCTACCCGCAGATTACCTATTGAAATTACAGGTAAATTGAAACTTACTGCTTTAAGCCTACCTGTATCATAAAGCCAATTTCGTAAATCGGTTATCCAACCATACAAAACCGCCAAAGGAAAAAGTAAATATTTCATAAGATAAAATTTTGGCAAAAATAAACTATTCAAAAAATTTTTTGGCAAGAAATTTGTATGTTAATTTAATGTTAATTATTTTTGTATTCTATATTAAAAATGATGGTTCCACCAATTAACTGATTGTATGCGAAATGAAAAACACAGAAAAAAAGCTCTTTTTGGTCAATGGCGTGTGGTTAGTAGCCCCCGAAAATAGCTTGGCAAACCCTGAAAGCCTCGAAAGGTTCTACAAACGCCAAAAGCTATTTATTCGTTGGGCTAAGCGTTTTATGGTAGGTCCTGTACTGGGCTTGATGGTTGCCTTTGTGTTTTTACAAATCCAACAACCTTTATGGATTAGCACCTTGATAGGCAGCATAATAGGCATAGGAGGTTTAATAGTTCCTTTTAAGTACGTCAAGAATTCGTATTGGCTTGTTTTAGTGCTTTTGTACGGCTTTCTGATAAGTCAGATGATTGCAAGTAGATTTTAATAAAATGATTAAATAATTTTTCAGACCTACAAGAACTCCTTGTAGGTCTTTATTTTTTGGGCAACTGAAATTTAGTTTATTTGCAAAAAAATGAAACCAACTAATGAATTCTGTTACCACTTACGCTCTCATTACAGGTGGCAGTCAGGGTTTGGGGAAAGCGATAGCCGAAATTTTAGCTTCCAAAGGTATCAACTTGATTTTAGTGGCTTTGCCCGAAAAATCTTTGCAAGAAACCGCCAACCATATCAAAGAAAAATTTGCGGTTGATGTCCAAATTATTGGCATAGACCTCACCGAATCTCATGCCGCTCAAAAAGTCTTTGATTTTGTACGCACTAATAACTTAAAAGTTCGCTATCTCATCAATAATGCAGGCATAGGCTATACAGAAAGTTTTGAAAAATTGCCTTTTAGCTTCATTGATAAACTGCTAAAAATCAATGTTTTATCTGTTACACAGCTTACTCATTTATTCATTCCTTTGCTTACCGAAAATGCTCCTGCTTACATCTTAAACATTGCCAGCATGGCAGGGCTTTTCACTATGCCCTACAAAACTGCTTATTCAGCCTCAAAGCATTACGTAGTAGAGTTTTCGCTTGCTTTGCGAGAGGAATTAAAATCCAAGAATATCAACGTAACCGTAGTTTGTCCAGGCGGTATGACAACCAACGCCGAAGTTTTGGAGCGTATCAACCAAATGGGAAAATTAGGTAATATACTCACAGCAAGCCCCGAATTAGTAGCCCAAGTGGCTATCAGTGCAATGTTTGCAAGAAAAAGTCTTGTAGTACCTAAATGGCAAATAAGATGGTATAGCTATTTACGTTGGATTTTCCCCAAAACTTGGCAAGCAAAAATTATTGCGAGAGCTTTACGAAAAAAATTAATCTAAATTTTCGTGCTTGCGGATAAGTTCGTTCAGTAATTCTTTGGCACGGTAAAGTTGAGCCTTTACGGTTCCCATAGGGATATTCAGTTCTTCAGCTATTTGCTGGTAATCCATATCCTCAAAGTAGCGAAGCGTAAGCACTTTTCGGTAATTGGTCGGCAATTTATTGATAAGCAAACGTAAAACCTCAATTTGTTGGTTTTTGATAGAATTTGCCTCAATATTCTGAGCCTCATCAATTACATCATTAAATTCATCTTTATCTGGATTTTTTTCATCGGTTTGTTTCATGAATTGGTCAATGCTAATGATTTCAATGCGTTTTTTACGGCGTATGAAATCAATACAATGGTTCGTACCTATCCTAAAAAGCCAAGAACTAAAAGGATGTTCAAAACGAAATTTATCCAAACTCTGAAAAGCCTTGACAAAAGTTTCTACGGTAATATCTTCGGCATCATCCACATTGCGAACAATTTTGAGAATCACATAATACAAAGCCTTGTTGTAACGCTTCATGAGGGTTGTCATGGCGTTATGGTCGCCTTGTTGAGCCTTTTTGATGAGTTCAAATTCTTTCTGAACCCTCGGATTTTCAAACTCAAAATGTTCGTTTAGTTCCTTGTTTTCGTCTAAATCCATTGTTCGGGTTTGCTGAAATAGGATTTAATGCCTATAAACATGATAAAAAATACATACAAAACATCATACAAGCACCACGATAAATATGAGCAAGCAAAATACAAATTTTTAGCATTCAAATATTGTGCTAAACTCCAAAAAATCAGTCTGCAACCAGCCAAAGCTAATAAACTTGTTGCTTGCCATTCCCAAATGTTTTTTTGCCAAGGAAAAAATATAACAAATAACGTAAAAGCCAACCAAAATAGTACATGAGAACCATTCTGTAAGGCTAAAAAAAATTGATGTTTTTTGCGATAATATTTACCCACGCTCAGATGTCTTTTTTTCTGCCGAAACCAAGCACCCCAAGTACGTTTGGGCAAAGAAAAAACCTGTGCCTGTGGGTGTATGCATACACCTGTATTATGAGCATTGGCATTGGCATTGACAAATAAATCATCATCTCCACCTACGATTTTCAAATGTTTGTGAAAGCCTTTATTTTCAAGGAATAATGTTTTAGTGTAGGCTAAATTTCTCCCTACGCCCATATACGGCATTCTTACCAAAGCGTAGCTGATGTACTGAATAGCCGTAAAAAAAGCCTCATAACGAATAAGCCAATTCAAGAAACCTTTTTCTTTTTTGTAGGGTGAAACTCCCAGAACAATTTGTTTGTTTTTGGAAAATTCTTGTGCCATAAGGGCTATCCAGTGTTCAGAGGAAGGCAGGCAATCGGCATCAGTAAAAAGTAAATGCTCGTAACTTGCGGCACGAATTGCTAATGTAAGAGCATACTTTTTATGACTAATGTGTGGAGGCGTGCGTTCTATGTGCAAAACACGCAAACGAGGTTCTTTTCGTTGTTCTTCTCGTAAAAAAAATTCTGTTTCATCTTGCGAGCGGTCATTGACAACAATAATTTCAAATTCAGGATAATTTTGCCTGTATAAAATTGGTAAAAGTTTCTTTAAATTTTCTAATTCATTGTGAGCCGCAATAATTACCGAAACAGGCTTCTGAAAGTCAAAATCAATTTCTTTTCTGATTTTATGAAAAGGTATTCGGAAGTAAAAAGCAAATAAATATAAAAGTTGTATAAACGCAAAAATTCCCATTGCGTACAGAATAATTTCTGAAAATAACATAGCCAGTAAAAATTTCTTATTGAACTATCTCTAAAATGCTTCTAAATGCTACAAATTTATCTTTGTAGCGTTCGGTGTGTTCAGCTTGCAGTTTGGGGGCAAATTCTCGCTGATAACGCTCCAAATCTTGCATAGAGCTACAAATATACTGAAAAGCGTAAGTAAAACCATCATTAGCTGTTTCTGTGAGCAAACGCATTACTTTATTTTCTATGAAGCACCCTGTTCGCATTACATCAGGAATGTGTTTGGTGAGCATCCAGTTGAGCCATTCCTCGTGAATACTTTTATCAATATTGACCGTTACGTTATAGACAATCATATTTGCAATTTTATTGGGCGAAGTTAGTAGATTTTTTTAGAACATGGGCTTTTTTCAAAGAATTTGATTTTATACTCAAAAAAATTAGTTTTACCCTATCTTTTGGTGTTTAGGCTTTTTTGTTGATGAAAGTATTGAAGTACGCCCGGCAACAAAAGATGCATATAGACACTTTCCCTTCAACACAACTATTTTTAGAAGAAAATTTTGCAAAAAATCAATGAAAAATTGAATAAAATTGCAGAATATTTGAGTTATTTGGTTTCTAAAACTTTTTGGGTTTAGATTACGTTTAGTAAAAAAGCGAAATTATGAAACTTGTAAAATTGTTTTTAATAATCAACTTGGTAATATTGGGGCAAACCCAAGCCCAACAAATTCTACTAACAGGTATGCTGATTGATAAACAAACCAAAGCACCTGTTCCGAATGTGAAAGTTATCAACTATTCTGCCAGCCGAGGCACTATTTCCAATGAAAAAGGAATGTTCAGTATGCGAGTAAATGCAGGAGATAGCCTTGTGATTCGTTCTGTAAATTACAGAACAGCTTTTTACATAGTGCCTACTAATCAAGAGGAATCTTATTCGGTAGTTTTGCCTTTGGAGGAGTCAGTTGAAACTATTGCACCTATTCAGGTTTTTCCGTATTCTGATGAACGCACCTTCCGTGAGGCTTTTTTGAACATGGAAACTGAAACCGAAGAAATCAAAGCTATGCGAGAAAATTTAGATAAAGGCAAACTTTTAGACGCTTCTCGCCAAATGCCGCAAGATAGCCAAAATGCCTCCCAACAACAACTCCAAATGCAATCTATGAAGCCTATCACTAATAGTTCTTTGCCAACTTTGAACATTTTCAGCCCAACGGCTTGGCGTGAATTTAAGCGACAACTCAAAGAAAGCAAAAATGAAAAAGAACGAAAAGAAAAAAATTACAAAAAGTGATAGAACATTAGTCAAGGTTTTCATTATAAATTTTGCTGAAAAAAATTAGTTTTGCGACCCTCTTTAAGAAAGTACTGAGCATAAGCGAAAATTATTACGGGGCGTAGAAGGAATATGCTCAATGACTAAAAGAGCAAACAACAAAACCAATTTCTATTCAGTAAGCACAGCAAATAAAAATTTTTGGTAATTTAATTTGCAACATTTTATTCTATCTTGATTGTAACATTTTTTGTTTAATGACTGAAAAAGTCGTATATTCAACGCAAACTTTGTTTATTCAATGATTATGTTACGTTTCCTAATATTTTGCTTTTTTTTGAGCAGTTATGTATTTGCACAAAATTATTCTACGCAAAATAAATCCGCTATCAGTCTGTATGAAAAAGCTATCAACGAGCTTCGCCGAAGCTATGATTATGACTTGAAGCCACGAAAAAAACAATCTGCTGAAAATCGTTACGATGAAGCCGCAGAATATTTAGAAAAAGCCATTCGTAAAGACCCTAAATTTGTAGAAGCTCATTTAGAGTTAGGACGCATTTATGAGGCTTTTCGCTATCAAAAACCACAATATTTTGAAAAATACATCTATCACTACGAACAAGCTGTAAAAGCCGCTCCACAAAATCCCAAAAATATAGAAGCTACAAGAGAATTGATGAAGCATTATTTAAGCAAAGGAAATTACGATAAAACTCAAAAATATGCCGAGCAACTCTCTAACTTCCCCAATCTGCCTGAAAAAATCAAGCAAGAAGCAGAATTATATCTCAAAAATGTAGCTTTTGCCAAAGAGCAAATGCAAAAACCTCTTGAATTTAAGCCCGTTCCCTTACCCGAAGTGGTTAATCGTAAAGATTTTGTGCAAGAATTTCCCTCACTCACCGCCGACCAAGAAATGTTAGTTTTCACAGGAGTACCCAAAAACGAAATTGCTAAGAAAACAGGGGAAGACATTTTCGTAAGTTACAAAAAAAATGGTCAATGGAGCGAGCCACAATCAATTTCGTCTCGTATCAATACAGAATACAATGAAGGAACTTGTGCCATTTCAGCTGACGGAAAAACATTAGTTTTTGCCTGTTGCAATGGCAGACGAGGTTTGGGAAGTTGTGATTTGTTTTTCAGTGAAAAGATTGGTGATGAATGGACTGAACCTGTCAATTTGGGACCTAAAATCAATTCTGCCGACTGGGACTCGCAACCCTCTCTTTCGGCTGATGGCAAAACTCTCTATTTCGTTTCGGACCGCTACAAACGCAATCGCAATGATATTTTCGTAGCTTATCGCAATGCCAAAGGAGAATGGTCAATGGCTGTACCTTTGCCTGCTCCTATCAATACGCCCTACGATGAATTTTCACCTTTCATCCACCCCAACGGCAAGACACTTTTCTTTGCCTCTGACGGACACGTAGGCATGGGGGGATTAGACCTCTTCTATTCCGAAAAACAACCTGACGGCTCTTGGAGTGAGCCTAAAAATTTAGGTTATCCTATCAACAATTATCTTGACCAAGTTTCACTTTTTGTTACTGCTGACGGCAAAAAAGCCTATTACGCCGATAGAAAGTTCAATCCAAATGGTATTGAGGAGAGCGGAATACTTATGGAATTTGATATGCCTGCCTCAATAACTATCAGCACTCGGACTCAATATGTAAAAGGTAAGGTTTTAGATGAAAAAACTCAACAGCCCCTAGAGGCTCATATAGACCTTATTAACCTCGCAAACGGACAAAAAGAAAGTTTCACAACTTCTGACAAAGTGGATGGTTCATATCTTTTGGTGGTTAATGAGCGTACGGAGTATGCATTGGAAGTGCGTAGAAATGGTTATATTTTCAAAAGTTTGCGATTTGACTTTTCCAACAAAAATATTGATGACTTCAAACCATTGGAACTCAATATTTTGCTTGCACCCATTGAAAAAGGCAAAACCTTTGTTCTCAATAACATATTTTTTGATACAGGCAAATGGGAACTTCGTGAAAAATCCAAAGCCGAACTTGATGAATTAGTTTTGTTTATGCAAGAAAATTTGCAAGTACGTGGTGAAATTTCAGGACATACCGACAACGTAGGAGACAAGAAAAACAACTTGGAGCTTTCACTCAAAAGAGCAAAGTCTGTGTATGACTATCTTGTCCAAAAGGGCATTGACCCCAGTCGGCTTACTTTCAAAGGATATGGCGACACCCAACCCGCCGCACCTAACGACACCGAAGAAAATCGTCAGAAAAACCGCAGAATTGAATTTAAGTTCTTGTAAAGATTATCCTTCTTGCGTATGCAGACAGAATTGTCTTTCTATGGCATTTTTCACTTTTTCCAAAAGCCACATAGGCGTTGAAGTTGCCCCACAAATGCCTACACTTTCACAATTTTCAAACCATTCAGCTTGCAGTTCGGTTTCGTCTTCTACAAAGTAACTTCTTGCATTGACTTTTCTGCAAACCTCATAGAGAGATTTGCCATTTGAACTTTTTTTGCCGCTTACGAAAATAATTACGTCATTTTCTTGGGCAAACTTAGTAAGTTGTGGCTCACGATTAGCTACTTGTCGGCAGATACTATCATTGACATCAAAGAGAGCCAGATTTTCAGCAAACCCCTTCTCTTGAATATTTTTTTCAATCAAGGCTTTCATTTTGTAAAAGCCTTCGGTACTTTTGGTAGTCTGACTAAAAAAAGAAATAGGCTTGCTATAATCCAATTTTTCAAGGTCGGTTTCGTCTGTAACGATAATCGCCTCCTGATTAGTTTGTGCTGAAAGTCCGATGATTTCTGCGTGTCCTTTTTTGCCATAAATTACAATTTGCCCATTATGTTTTTGGGCATTCTCGTAGGCATTTTTGATACGTGTTTGCAACTTCAATACCACAGGGCAAGAAGCATCAATAAGTTCAATATTGTTTTGCAGGGCAATTTGGTAGGTTTCAGAAGGCTCGCCGTGAGCTCGGATAAGTACCTTACAATTTGAAAGATTTTTCAAATCCTCTCGACTAATGATTTTTAATCCCTTTTCAGCAAGACGAGCTACTTCCTTATCGTTATGCACAATGTCTCCCAAGCAATACAAAGAACTACTTTCGTTCAATTCTTCTTCTGCCATTGCAATAGCATATTCCACGCCAAAGCAATAGCCTGAATTTTTATCTATGTTAATTTTCATTCAATTTTGTTTTTGGCTTTCGCAAAAAATCTCGCAAAATTCTAATTTATTTTTCTCTGAAACAAAATTTTTAACGTCTTTTGTTCAAAAAAGGTAGTAAAATTTGTCGGTCATGGTCTAAAAATTCATGGCAAAGACAACACATTTTTAACTTTTGCATCACGTTCGGAATAACGTAAAAGCAAGTTTTCCTTATCGTCTTGGGACAAAAGGTAGTAAAAAATAATCTTACAAAACCAATAAATTGTTTTTTGCATAACAAAAACTGAACAAGTTACTGCAAAGCAGTTATAATGCATTTTGCACGAAAACCATCGCAAAAATAAAACTCTGATAATTAAATGTTTGTAGCACCCAAAATAGTTACATCTATATTTGTTCATCTTTGAGAGGTGAGCTTCAATTAAATTTGACTCCAAACTTATACTATATTGCAAATATTGCAAGCATTTGTAGTTTTACGTTTCTTGACGTCTTGGCTTCATATAACGACCAAAAAATGAATAAAACCAACTTTTTTGAGTATAAGAAATCAACCTCCATTTTAGTATCATACAAAGTTGCACGAGTTAGTGTAAATCCTTGTCATAAAATTTCTTTTCCATAGCAAAATATTTTATTTTTGTTTTTTATTTCTTAAACGCTATGACAACTCTGACTACTATTTCACCCATTGACGGCAGGTATTTTGCTCAAACTCAAACTCTTTCGCCCTATTTTTCTGAATTTGCTCTTATGCGTTACAGGGTTTGGGTGGAAGTTGAATATTTTATTGCCCTGTGCGAACTGAACCTACCGCAATTACAGAATTTTGATAAAAATAATTTTCAAACATTACGAAATTTTTATCATAATTTTTCTCTTGCCGATGCCGAAAAAATCAAGGAAATTGAAAAAACCACTAATCACGATGTAAAAGCAGTAGAATATTTCATCAAGGACTTTTTTGCCCAAAATCATTGGCAAGAATTTAGTGAATTTGTGCATTTTGGGCTAACTTCACAAGACATCAACAACACCGCAATCCCCTTGAGTCTCAAAGATGCTTTACAAATAGAAATTATACCTACTTTACGGAATGTCTTGCAAAAAATTAGGGAAAAGGGAGAAAATTGGCAAGCCGTTCCTATGCTGGCACGCACACACGGACAACCCGCCACCCCTACCACTATGGGTAAAGAATGGCTTGTTTTTGCTGAAAGGCTAACCCAACAAATACATCTACTTTCACAAATTCCTTTTTCAGCCAAGTTTGGAGGTGCTACGGGTAATATGAATGCTCATTTTGTAGCTTTCCCTGAAATAGATTGGCACAATTTTGCAAGTAGATTTTTACAATCTTTGGGTTT
>JANWZC010000169.1 GCA_025054975.1 Raineya sp. | reverse complement strand
CTTGCAATATTTTCACAAGAAAATTCATAATATTTTATTGATAAACAAATAGTTAAATACTTTTTAAGGGACGACTATTTAGGTTATTTCAGAGAAGAACTTGTACAAGAAGGTGGCAAAGTAGGGATTATGCTTGATTCACCTATGGCTTGGATAAATCGTTATGGCAAGGGTTGGGTGGCTGGTATTAGTCCCCATTTTGAGCGTACCGAAGGAGCAGAAAAGTATATTGCAAACTTTATCAATAGCCTTCTTTTCTTGAAATAATACTACCTGTTAAAGTTCAGGAAGTGGATTGAGATGATGAATCCGAAAAAGCTAACATTAGAAAATTTTTTGTAATATATCAAATAAATCACATATTTTTATCCGTTTGTCTAAAAGTTATCATACTACCTTGATATTGGATAGACTTCTTGTGCGAACACTTTATCTTTCACCACCACCACTGCCCACAGATGTAACATCTCTTTGCTTTGCAGGCTTTCATCTTTTTGATAATACCCCAACACCTGATTTCTTGCCTCTTGCAAGGTCTCTGAAAGTAAATGCTCCTCTTCTTTTTTCAAATATTTCAGTTCCCAAATAAACTGATGATGTTTGAAAGGATTATTGGGTTTAATAAAAAGTCGCAAATCTAAGTAGCCTCCTTTGCTGATTTCCTGCTCACTGCGAACATCAAATATATTCGCCTGCACTAAATACGCCATTATCGCCATTTTCACCTGTTTTTCATCAAATTGTATGAAATCTCGGTTAGATAAACTTTGCAATAACTTCTCTATTAAACCAAAAAATTTTGAGGTATTTCCACTCAAAGCCATCTCTCTAACAGCCTGCCGAACTACATCTTCATCCTCGCTCAACTCCGACCATTCTTGTAAAAGTTGGGCATAGTATTGCCAATATAATTCTTCAATTACCTTATTCGGTATCTTAAACAAAATTGTGTCTGAAAAATCGGCTGAATGAATTGTCAGATTGCCCAAGTAGAATAGAAAGTTAATAAATTCTTTTTTGCCAAAAGGCTTTTCAAAACTAAACTGATAAATCAATTCGCTATCTATTACGCCATTTTCTAAAATCTCTTGCAGAACTCTGACATTAGCTTGCCAGTTGGCTACTCGGAACATAGCTTTTAATTTCCCGTAATCAGGCATGATATTGGGATCTAACATCTGACGAGGATAGCGTTGTTCATCTTTGAAATATTTTAGAAAATACAACACCATATCTGAATTGTAGATGTTTTCTTGGCTGAATGGATAAAATTTGTAACCATTGTAGTAATCTCGTAAATCTTGCATAATTTTATCAGCCCGACTGGTATCTTGTAAAACCATATTCAACAAATTTCTCACTTCTTGCTCTGAAAAGCCCATCATAGTTTCAAATAACTCCTCGTGAGTAAGATGTGTAACAATGTTAAATCCGCTGGTCAGGCTATCTAATGTAATCGGTGAAACACCGGTAATGAAAAATCTATCCACAATGCCCTGCTGGGTTGCATTTTTGATAACCTCGTAAAATTTCCATACATAGCCATTCTGAGAAACTGTCTGCTTGAACTCTTCTAGATTGCGAACTAAAATTTCATTCGTAAAGTGGTCGTATTCATCTATGAGTAAGTAAATGGGTATCTTTTCATCAAAGTAATTTGCAAAAAGTCTATTAAGCAATAGTTCAGGATAAGTAGTTGAAAGAATGTAATTTTGAGCTTCTTTATCAAAAAGTTGATACTTTTGCAGGAAAGTCTTAACAGAAGTAAAAATCCTGTCGTTAAATCCTATTTGAGCTTTATCAGCAGTAGTGGTATCAATCCCACTGAAATTAAAAAATAAAATGCGATAGCTATTTGCTAAATTAGTAGGATTTTTCCCGATATAATATTTGCTGAAAAGTTTTTGAAAATCAGCTTTACGATTAAGGTCATAGTAATGCTCCAACAACGATAGAAATAGGCTCTTGCCGAATCTACGAGGACGAAGATAAGCCACTCGCTTTTCTTTCTTTTTTTCCAAAAGTTCTATGTAAGCTGTTTTATCTACATACACAAAATCTTCCCTGACAATCTCTGCAAAGTTGCTTACTCCATACGGAAAAAATATTTCTGATTTCATTAGTTTTTACTAAAACATTCAAAAAATAGCTTTTAGTGCCAAAATTAGCAATATTTAAGTGTTTTCCAAAATTCGGCTAATTCCAAAATGATTATTAGAACTATTAAAATTATTAAAATTATTGAAATTATTGAAACTATTAAAAACTAATAAAATGAATAATTTTAATAAATTATTAACTTTTAATAATTTGAATAAATTATAAAAATTTAATAAATTATTAGTTGCTAATAATTTGAATAACTTGTATATTTGCCGTAGTATCAAAAAAACAGAAAAAGTTATTTTTCACTTTTTAAGTCAATTTTAAGAGAGTAGATTGATGAAAGTTATAGCCATTACAAATAACAAGGGGGGAGTAGGAAAAACTACTACTGCACTCAACATAGCTGGAGGTTTGTCTAAACTTCAACAGCGGGTATTAGTAATAGATTTAGACCCACAAGCTAATCTGACGATGAGTTATGGAATCAATGAACGCAATCAGAAGCACGTAGGCAGGCTTTTATTACAAGAACTGACTTTTACCGAGGTTGTGCAATCAATTAATGGCGTAGATGTTTTGCCTGCTTCTCAAAGCATGATAGCTTTGGAAAAAAAATTAGTAGAAGAAACATTAAGTGAATTATTCTTAAAAAGGGTACTAGCAGGTTTGAAAAATAACTATGAATTTATTATCATAGATTGCGGTCCTAATTTAGGAAAACTAACTGCTAATGCCTTGTGTGCAGCAACGCATTTTATTGTACCAGTGCATACCGAGTTTTTTTCATTCAAGGGGATTCAAACTTTATTTGCATTTGCTCAGAATGTCAAAGATATGATAAACCCTGAAATTGAACTAATGGGTATCTTACTCACTAAATATAATGAAAATACACGTACTTCTGTTCATAAACAAGTAGCTGAAAGTATCAGAAAAAGCGGCAATAGGGTCTTTAAATCTGTTATTCGGCAAAATATTGCTCTTTCGGAGTCTCCGATGGTAGGTAAGGATATATTTACCTATGCTCCGGACTCTAACGGTGCCAAAGATTACTTACAACTTTGTCAAGAAATTCTAAATTTCTAAAAACTATGTCAAGGAAAAAGGAACTTTTAGATTTATATGTTTTGCCTACCTTTGGAGAAAAAAAGGTTGAAAATGTTAATGAGGCAAATACGATTTACCCTAAAAAATCAAAAGTAAAAAAAAATGTTACCTATTATTTGAGTATTGATGTTATTGAGCAAGTAGAAAGGATGGCGTATTGGGATAGACTCAATAAAGGTGAAGCAGTAGAGAAAATACTTAACGAATTCTTTGCAAAAAAGACTTACGAACCTATACCAAATCGTGAGTAAAGCTATTCAAGCCATAGAGCCTATTCGAGTTGATAAAAACATAGCTCATAACTCCTATGACTTTAAGTTGTATGGGGAAGATGAGACTTTAATTCGTAACCTTGTTATTTATATCTGTTATAGTTATCAAATGCATATAATAGAGTATGGTACATTGGATCCATACGATTTCTGCAAAGTAATGAACTATAAAAGTCGGTCTTATTTATTCAGAAAACACCCCAATCCTGCTCAACTGAAAGGTTTGACCCAAGAGGAGATACAAAAGCTCTATGGGTCAGGGGAATATGTTTGGGATAGCTATTTTGAAAATGCACTGTATCGGTTGAGTACTGAGCCTATGAAACTAAGTTATTCTGGAAAAACCTTTGATGGAAAGGTAATCCACGAGATAACTTCCATTCTTATTTTAGAGCAGGTTCAAGTGATTATAGATGAGAAGAATGGCTACAAGCGATATTATAAATTTAGGGCATCGGATAAGTTTTTAAATAATCTTTCAAGGTACTTTGCAAAAATTAATTTAGAGGCTTTTAATGCTTTACGCAAATCGGGTTTGCAAAACCTATATCTGTTTCTGACTAATCTGAAAGAAAATGTTTTATTCAAAAAAGTAGAGGCTGCAAGAGTAAATTTTGATTTACTTTGCAATTTGGCTGAAATAGGAGCTTCTGAAAATAAACAAAGAAAAAAATATCTAATCCAAGCTCTACAAAAAATCAACAAAGTATGTAAACTGAATTTTGAATTACTGTGGGAAAAAAATGGCAAATTTGCTTATCAACCGGTTCTAAAATTTGATTTGAGTGAAGTTAAATCCAAACAAGATAGAGTTAAAGAAATGGCAATCACATTTGATAATGCCTTGTTACACTTATTAGTTAAAATTTATAATCAAGTTTGCTCAAATGATTTGGAATTAGAGAGTTTTAGAGAGTGGTTCAATGATAAAAATAAGAATCGGACTGAAAAAGCTTGGGCTTATGTAAAAGTACAATATGAAGTATTTGGTAGGTCTTTAGATATAAATTCTACTGAAGTTCAAAATTTTGTAAATACAGGTACATATAACCTCTCATACTTCGTTGAAAAAGAAGATATCAACTCGTAACACGCCATTCATTTTGAAATAAGGTAAAATTACTACCGCAGGCTAACTATTTCGTTGGTTATTGTTAATATCCTATCTTAAAGCATAAGTAAGCTGATAATCAAGTTTTTAATTGTTTTTTTTCTACCTGTTACTAATTCACCACCGTTGTTACTAACTCACCACCTTAGTTTGATGAAAATAAGCGTAAAATTCTGAAAATCAATATTTTATTGAAATTTTTTACCTGTTACTAACTCACCACCTTACCTGTTACTAACTCACCACCGTTGTTACTAACTCACCACCTTAGTTTGATGAAAATAAGCGTAAAATTCTGAAAATCAATATTTTATTGAAATTTTTTACCTGTTACTAACTCACCACCGTTGTTACTAACTCACCACCTTTTTGAAAAAATAAAAAAATAAAAAACTGCGTCTGGAGCAAAATAAAGCATAAATTGTAAGTCTTACCTGTTACTAATTCACCACCCTAATAAAAATTAATTTTTAAAAATTAATAATACACTAAAAAACAAAAAACTTTGAAATTCAAAGTTAAAACAAAAAGGGGGGTATAGAGGCATAGCTAAAGGAGCATTACCAAATGAATTAAAAATAAAAGCAATGCTCGGCGACTTTGAAAATCAAAGTTAATAAACCTAAAAAAAGAGGTTACACAGCTCCCCGAAAAGCTAAAAATTTGAAAAGCTAAAAAGAACGTCTTGAAAAGTAATTCATTTGGTTATGCTCCTCAGACTCTTCTATTCCTGGCAAGTTCCCCCCCTTATAGAACTTGCTTCCGCTTCAAAGAGTGCCCCAAATATAATCAATATTTAACAAAAAACAAATTTTTTCACATTTTTTTAGAAATCATATACGTGATAAATAGCCTATGCGGAAACCTTGTCAAGCTTATTTTTAGGTATTTCGGCTTCTCAAAGAGTTAAAAAGGGATGCAAAATAAATATTTCTGAATACAAATATTCTCGTTCAAAAATTTAGTTTTTTAATCTATCCATTTTTTTGTTGCGTAATTTTACAATGAAATCTAGCAAATCAAGAGAAATATACTAGGAAGCAAAAGGTTTTGTAGTAAAAATTAGGAAATTTCTAAAAATAGTACAATAAAAATAAACGATGCTA
>JANWZC010000168.1 GCA_025054975.1 Raineya sp. | reverse complement strand
TAAAAAATTAGGTAGTGGTGCGAAATATACGATGTTGTAGATAGTCCCAAATTTTCTTGTATTGGAAAAGCCAGGCTTTGTATCTGAAAAAGTTTCTCAAGCACAAAGCCTATAAGGAATTACACAAAAAGCGTACAATTTTATGCCTTCCTTGAATACTGGTTGTGTTTCAAACAAAAATGTTGAAATTTTTATATGGATTGCACAAATTTCCACGAAAAGATACCATTTAGCCACTGCTAAAATAGCCTCAATGACTGATTGTTGCTCAAAAATTTTTACCCTCACCACTTAACTTTATACTTACATCAACGCTTCAATGATATTATCAACGCTAATTCTTTCGGCTTCGGCTTTGAAGTTGCGTACAATTCTATGACGCAAAATAGGCTTGGCGACTGCTTTTACATCCTCTATATCAGGTGAGTATTTGCCGTGAAGCAAAGCATTACATTTTGCCCCAATAATCAAATATTGCGAAGCTCTCGGACCAGCTCCCCATTCCAAATATTCATTGGCTTCTTTGGCGGCATTAGCCGTATAAGGACGAGTTTTTTGCACAAGCCTTACCGCATATTCTACAACATTATCCGCTACAATCACTTTACGCACAAGAGTTTGAAAATACAACAGCATTTCAGCATTCAAGATTTTTTCTAATTCTACGTGCTTACCTGATGTAGTGTTTTTTACAACTTGCACTTCATCTTGATAGCTCGGATAATCCAAAATTACATTGAACATAAACCTATCCAATTGAGCTTCGGGCAAGGGATATGTTCCTTCTTGCTCTATGGGGTTTTGCGTAGCAAGCACAAAAAAAGGTTTGGGCAATTCATAACGTTTGCCTGAGATTGTAACGGCATATTCTTGCATAGCCTCCAAAAGTGCCGCTTGTGTTTTAGGCGGAGTTCGGTTGATTTCGTCTGCCAAAATGATATTGGCAAAAACAGGACCTTTGACAAATTGAAAATTGCGGTCTTTGTCTAATGTTTCTGAACCTGTAATATCCGAAGGCATCAGGTCGGGAGTGAATTGAATGCGATTGAAACTTAAATCCAACACAGAAGCAAGCGTTTGCACAAGCAAGGTTTTGGCAAGCCCTGGTACTCCCACCAGCAAACAATGCCCCTGTGAGAAAATTGAAGTGAGCAAAAGTCTTATAGTTTCTTCTTGTCCTATGATTACTTTGCCAATTTCTTTTTTGAGTTTTTGGTAAGATTGAGCAATAGCATCGGCAGCTTCTACATCAGACTGAAATGGTATCATAGCTTTTTTTAGTTTCAGAAACGTAAAAGTAGAAAATTTCGTATTTACTGCAAACTGCTTTGCAAGGATTTTGTTTCTGCCGAAGGCAAGGCTTCAAAACAAAAACCCTTTTCAGAGAAATACTCCAAAAAACGAGGTAATGTGTAAGTCAAATTGTGAATAGCTTTGATGTTGTCGTGAAAAACTACAATAGAGCCATTTTCAGTATTTTGAAGGGCATTTTTCAGGCAAATTTCTTGGTCAAGAGTTTGGTCAAAATCGTAAGTAAGAACGTCCCAAAGTACAATCTTTAAGTTTTTTTCAATTTGTTTGCGTAAGCCCAAAGATAATTTGCCATAAGGCGGTCGGAAAAGAGTGTTTTGTACATTTTTTTCCTGCATAATTTGCTGACAAAGAGCAATATTCTGCAAATATTCGTTTTTATGTACTTTCCAAGCGTTGAGGTGGTTAAAAGTATGATTGCCTACTTGATGTCCGTATTGAAGTAGATTTTGAAAAATATCAGGGTGTTTGCGAATGTTATCGCCTACACAAAAAAAAGTGGCTTTGGCTTGAAATTTTTGAAGGGTTTCAAGCACGTAAGGAGTAAGTTCAGGAATGGGTCCATCATCAAACGTAAGGAAAATAGTAGGTTTTTCTTGGGGTAGTTTCCACCAAATAGATTTGAAAGTTTTGGCTATAATGGCAGGAGTTTTGAAATAACGCATTTTCAAGGCAAAATTTTGCAAGAAATCAGGGTAATATCATCTTGTAAAGGAGTTTCTTTGCGAAAATTATTGAGAGCAGAGATAAATTCGTGGTGTAGTTTTTCCAGAGGATGCAAACTATATTTTTTGAGCAGTTGAGCAATTCTTTCATCGCCAAATTGTTCTTCTTGGGGGTTAATGGCTTCGTTGAGTCCGTCTGTAAAGGCAAAAATTAAGGTTTCTTGTTTGAGCAAAATTTGAGCCTCAGCAATGAAGGGCAAAGGATTGAAAACCCCAAGCACTGTTGTACCTTGTTCAAGGCGTTGGAGGTGTCCGTCTGTTACGAGAAAAGGCGGATTATGTCCTGCATTGATGTATTGAAATTGTTGGGTTTGATAGTCATAAGTGGCTACAAAAAAGGTGATAAAATTTTCCCCTTGTGCATTTTGCATGACTAAATAATTGAGTTCGGCAACAATATCACGCAAATTGTGTGTTTGACGTGTCAGCGTACGCAAAGAAGCCTGAAAATTAGCCATCATCATAGCTGCCGCAATGCCCTTACCCGAAACATCTGCAATACAAAACAAAAATTTATCTTTGCTCAAAGGTATGAAATCGTAATAATCGCCTCCAACTGTGAAGTGAGGAGCATAGTATGCCGCAATTTGCAATTTTTCAGAGTTTGGTAAGTTTTTAGGGCAAAGCCGCTGTTGAACTTTGGCAGCAATATCCAACTCTTTCCGAAAAATTTCTTGTTCAAGTTGTTTTTGAGCGAGCTTTTTGTTTTCAATAGCAACGATTAAAATGTTTGTAAGAGTACGAATAAAATCTGTGTCTAATTCAACACCTTTCATAGGTGAGGCAAACAAAAAAGCCAAAGAATTGCCCTTGTGAAATACAGGGATTACCCACTCAAACTCAGCAAAAGTTTCCGAAAATATACTTTCCTGCACTTTTAGAACGTTTTGTGGGGCTTGTGAAAGAAATCGCTCAAAGTCAATGTTTTGCAAAGGAGTTTTCGTACCAAAATAGGTCTTACAGAACCATTTGCCAAAATCATTCACCCAAAGAGCCATTTTTTGCAAACTCAAATTGCCTCGCAAGGTAAAATTGTAAATGCGGTACAAATGCTCTTCAGACATGTTGTTGTTAATGGCTTGGGTAATTTCCAACAAAGCCCCCAAAGAAAGTTCCTTTTTTTGTAGAATAGTTTGCAGGGCAATCATTTCACGAGGGTTTTAGGGTCGTAAGCATCGCGTAAGCCGTTACCCAAAAGATTGAAGGCAAGTACCAACAAACAAATTGCCATACTGGGATAGAAAATCAGATGAACTCCCAAGCCTGTATCCGAGCCGATAAAATCTTTTCCTTCGGAAACCATCATACCCCACGAAGGTGTAGGTGGCTGAGCCCCCATTCCCAAAAAACTCAATCCCGCTTCTGTGAGAATGGCGGCGGCAAAATTGGAACTTATCATTACAATTAGCGGACCAAAAAGATTGGGCAAAATATGCTTGAATACAATTCTGAAATTACTCAACCCCAAAGCACGAGCGGCTTCAATGTATTGTTTTTCTTTGATAGCCATAATTTCACCTCGCACCAAACGAGCTATTTCCACCCAGCTGGTTAGCCCCAAAGCGATGAAAGCTCCCAATATGCCTCTTCCCAAAGCCAAACTAATCACTATCACAAGCATAATTTGAGGAATAGACCAAACAATAGTCATTAGGAAATTGATAGCATAGTCTATTTTTCCTCCGAAAAAACCTGCTAACGAACCCAAAGAAACCCCTACCAGCACCGAAATAAACACTGCCACAAGTCCAATTCCCAAAGAAATGCGTGTGCCTAAAATAAGACGGCTGAGTAAATCTCGTCCTTGTTTATCTGTACCCAGAAAGAACTTGCGTTTTTCAATATTATTTTCCTCAAATTCTTTTACAAGTTCGGTTTTAGTGGTTTGTTTTACATTCCCTTCGTAGTCAATGTAAAAAACTTTTTCACCTTCCGCATAATAAGGTTTGCCATTGAATTTGTTGGCATTAGGCAAATTTTTGAGTTGTTTCAGCTCGCCCACATACAAAGATTTCACTGCTGAAACGAGGCTGTATTTTTCTTTTTTAGGTGAGTCGTCTTTGTTTGTAACTCCCTCCATTGTATAAGTTACCTCCAAAGCGTCTTTATTGATTGTGTAATCTTTGATAGGCACAATCGTATATTCGCTAGGTGAGCCAAAAAGCATTTTTTCTAAAAAAGAAGGTTTGTATTGGGGGATATTTTTATGTTTTTTCAGAAATGTAGCTTCGTAACCTGGTGGCTTCAACTTTACATATACCGAGCCGTCATCGGCATTAGGAGTGCTATCGGGCATAATCAAATAGCCCAAAAAAGCAACAATCATAGCAATAATTACCACTACCAAACCCGCTACCGCTGTATAATTGCTAAAAAAACGCTTTCTGACGTAATAACCCGGTGAATGATGTACTTCTTCTTGTTCTTGAATTGTTTGCATATAAATTAACGGCTATTGTGGGCTAAAAGTCCTTCTTTGGTTGCCAAATAGTAATAATTCTGATAGTTCTCCTCAAAATTTTCTGTATCCATAACTACTTCTGAAAAGTGGTTGAGAAAGCATTTTACCCAACCTTTTTCAATCATAGTTTTGAGGGTTTGTTTCAGAGTTTCTGCTTCTATGCCTACGGCTTGGCGAATTTTTTCAAAACTTTCTACAAAATAAATTTGGTCAAGTATTTCAAATTCAAGTTCGTTCATAGTAACGATTTTTCCATTGATAGCCTTTGCTTCTGCCCGCTAATGCAAAAAAAACTGCATAAGACGGATACAACACAAACAAAATAGGTATCCATAGAGCAAGCCATTTTTGCTTGAAAAAATTCAAAATGCAGGTCAAAAATACAAATTCTGCTACAAACTTAAAAGCAAGTAGGCTGAAAACTATCCAAGTTTTTTCAAAAAACCAAATAGGCAACATCAAAGTGGCTACATTTACCAAAAATATGAAAATGGCAAGCATTTTGGCAAAATGATTTTCGTAATGCTCCCATTTACTTGCCCAACGTTTGCGTTGATGAAAAAACTCGGCGAAAGTTGCATTGGGTTGTGTGCTTACAAGTACCGACTGCGATTTGAGAAAATGTACTTTTTCAGGAAATTGCTGGGCTATTTTATGCATTAAAAATTCATCATCTCCCGAAGGAATATGCTCTGAACCCACCTACTTGCTCAAAAACATTCTTTTGGTAGGCAATATTTGCACCATTGCACATAGTGGGCTTGTGCAATGCAATGCACACTGCACCTGTACCTATGAGGCTGGCAAGTTCTACGGCTTGCCATTGCGAAAAAAAATGTTGATTGGTTTCAAATCTTATGGGCATACTCACAAAATAAGCCCCGCTTTGTTGAAAATAGTCTAAAATGGTACTTAGCCAAGCAGTCGGCAGTCGGCAGTCGGCATCGGTGCATACTATCCATTTACCTTCTGCTTTGCTAATAGCTTGCGTAATACCTCTTTTCTTGGGTGAAAGAATATGTAAAAATTCCTTATTGCTCAAAATTCGGCTATTGGGCAAAGTACTTTGAGCCTTTTTCACTATTTCCAAACTTTTATCATCAGAAAAATCATCAACCCACAGAATTTCCCAAAAATCTTTGTGTAAATCTTGCCTTGCAAGATCTGTAATTAGATTGGGTAAGTGTTTTTCTTCATTGCGAAAAACTACTAAGACAGAAAGCAAAATTTTTTCTGTTTCTGCTTTCTCTTCCCCCTCTCCTTTGGAGAGGGGGTTAGGGGGTGAGGTCTGTCCCCCTCTC
>JANWZC010000167.1 GCA_025054975.1 Raineya sp. | reverse complement strand
TTTCGGGCGATGCAGTCCAATTCTTGATACTTATATCGGTATTCAAGATAAATTGCTCAATGAAAGGCAAATCGTTATCCGAAGAAAGTACTTCTTCCAAGATTACAAAACGGAAATCGCCAATTACATTTCTACTTTTAAGCGAATGATAACGACTACGGACATCAATCTCACCATTTCGTACCATATCTTGAATTACCAAACGTAAAAATAAACTAATTTTCTGCTCCACCCGAAAACCTAAACGAAATTCTACTTTCACAAGGTCGTTATCGGCAATAATTTTAGCACGATACTCCATAGTATAAGGCTCATCAGTTACTTCAATATGCACAAACCAGTAAATATCGGCACGCTTGGGCTGTTTTTGCAGAATGGAATAAATAATTTTTTGTTCTACTTTATCATCGCTTCGCATAGTACTCAAAAAAACTAAATGTGTAGCATATTTAGGCACACTCACATCTTTGCTTAATTCTTTAATTTGCTCCAAATAATCTGAAATTTTTACATACTCGGTGAGCCTACGTTTAATTTCTACAGCTCGGTTACGTACCCACATCACAAAAACAATCGCAGAAGCAATTACAAAAGTTACATAACCTCCATGAGCAAACTTGATAAGATTAGTGGTATAAAAAGATAGCTCAATGGAAGCATAAACAAACAAAAATATCATTATGCCCCATACAGGTATGCGTTTGCTATATAAAAAATGCGAGAGTAGAATGGTACTCATCAACATCGTAGTATTTACTGAAAGCCCATAAGCGGCTTCCATAGCCGCCGACTCCTTGAAAAACCAAACTACTCCTATACAACCCAAATACAGCATTGTATTGACGCTGGGAATGTAGAGTTGCCCTTTGAATTTAGAGGGATAATTAATTTTTAATTTAGGGAAGAGGTTAAGCCGTATAGCCTCACTGACAAGCGTAAAAGAACCTGAAATAAGAGCTTGACTCGCAATGATTGCCGCAAGGGTAGCAATAATGACACCTGTAATCACAAACCAGTCAGGCATAATGCCATAAAAAGGATTGATGCCACTTTTGATTTTAGGTTGTGAAATAAGCCAAGCTCCTTGCCCAAAATAATTCAACAGAAGCATAGTTTTTACAAATGCCCAACTGACACGCACATTGCCTCTGCCACAATGCCCTAAATCTGAATATAAAGCCTCTGCTCCAGTGGTGCAAAGAAAAACTGCCCCAAGTATCCAAAAGCCATTAGGAAGTTGTGCAAGCATTCGGTAGGCATAATAGGGGTTAATGGCTTTCAAAATTTCAGGATAGCGAACAATTTGAAATATCCCCAAAATGCCCAACATGCTGAACCAAACCAGCATAATGGGACCAAAACTTTTACCTACAAAAGCAGTACCGAAGCGTTGCAAAAAGAAAATAAAAGTAATAATGATTGTAGCCAGCACTAATATGTGTCTTTCTTCAATGTTAGGATTGATTTGCCGTAAGCCCTCAATCGCAGAAACTACTGAAATAGGAGGTGTAATGATACCTTCTGCCAAGAGCATAGAGCCTCCTATCATAGCTACTACTACCAACCATTTAGATTGTCTGCGTACAAGGGTATAGAGTGAAAAAATCCCTCCTTCACCTTTATTATCAGCACGTAGCGTAATGACTACATATTTGAGAGTAGTTTGCATGGTAAGTGTCCAGAATACCGCCGAAACTGCTCCAAAAATAAAATCCTGATTAACTGCATTACCATTTTTTTCTATGGTGCTAATTACCGCCGACATCACATACAGCGGAGAAGTACCGATATCTCCAAAAATGATACCCAGTGTTACCAAAGCCCCTGCTACTGAAAATTTGTGCAAATCTTTCTGATTGTGTCCCATAATTGAAATTGTATGGATACTCTTTCCAAAACTCGTATTCTAGTGCCAAATTAAAGACTTTTTCAGTAATTTTGAAAAAACGTTTTAGTATATTGTAACTAAAAATTGATATAATTTTTGGGTAGTGTTTTAGAATGTATGATAGCAGTAATTTCTATGGTAAAACATAATTTTAACAGAAGCATCTTGGTAAGGTTCTTTTTTGGAGAAACCAGTAGTTTTTCGCACTAATCGTCTGTTTCTAGCTCGCAAGCAAGTATTTACACTCTCAATCTGCCTGGTATAAGCCTTACCGACTTGATGATTTTCCTTGCTAAACACTTGCTTAAATGCTTCCCATTCATCAGTGCAATAGGTATCTATTTGCAAATTTTTGAGTTTTTGATAAAGTTTCCTGACCGTAGCAGCATTTCTTTTCCCTATCACATAAGCTAAAATTTCATTCGTTTCAGGAGCATAAGCATACACTATCCAACGTTTCTGACCCACATAAGACCCTAGTTCATCTATTTAACACTATGATAATGCTCTCTTTTCGGCTCAATCAAGGTTTTTTCTGCTACTACAAGAAGGTTACGTAACACCGTATAACGACTTACTCCCAAAACTATCTGTAATCTTGTATCCCTGAATTCCTTGATAGCATACGAATTAAGAGGTTTTTGATAGTAGGATTAGCTCCTCCATATTTGTAATGCCTCTGAAATTGCTTGCCACAATCCCTACATAAAAAGTTTTGGGTTTCATCTTTTTTACGACCATTTTTTACTACCTTTGTTCCAAGATAATGAAGGCAGTTTAGTTTTATCGCTATTTCGCTCATAACGCAAAAGTAAATTCTCATTGTCTATTTCGCCAAATATTCATCATACATTTTAGACTACATCCAAAAATCTTTGTATTTCTGTTGAGGTGAGACTTGAAAAATCCTTATTTCGGAGCGTATAGAATGCAAATAATTTTATAGATTTGTGCAAAAACAAATCAAGTAATGATTTCACGTCGTCAGTTTCTTGCGGAAAGTTTAGTGGGTGTGGGGGCTTTGGCATTAGCTCCTGAGATGCTATTAGCCGAAAGCCAAAAAAATGCCGTAAAAATTACCATTCTACATACCAACGATATGCACTCACGCATTGAGCCTTTTCCTAATGATGGCAGAAAATATGCAGGTTTGGGGGGCATGGCTCGCCGAGCTGAACTTGTTAAACAAATTCGCAGTCAGGAGAAAAATGTTTTACTTTTGGATGCAGGTGATATTATTCAAGGTACGCCTTATTTTAATTTTTATGGTGGTGAAGTAGAACTTAAACTGATGAGCCAAATAGGATACGATGCCGCCACCATCGGCAACCACGAATTTGATAATGGTATTGCGGGCTTTGATAAGTTTTTACCTCACGCCAATTTTCCTTATCTGATAGCCAACTACGATTTTTCAGGTGAGCAAAGTCTGAAAAATGCTTTTCAACCTTACAAAATTTTTGAAAAAGAAGGCATCAAGATTGGAGTTTTTGGGCTGGGCATTGAACTGAAAGGCTTAGTATTGGAAAAACTTTATGGAAATACCAAATATCTTGACCCTGTGGGAACTGCCAAAGAAATGGTACAAACTCTGAAAGATAAAAAATGTGATTTAATTATTTGTCTTTCACATTTAGGCTTCAAATACGATGAATACCCTAACAAAATTTCAGACTACAAACTTGCTCAAGCCGTAGAAGGCATTGATTTAATCATCGGCGGACATACGCACACCTTCTTAGATAAACCTGAACAAATCTTGCACGATAGCGGACATATTACGCTTATCAATCAAGTAGGGTGGGCAGGTATTCGCTTGGGTAGAGTAGATTTTATTTTGGAAAAAGGTAGAAAGAAAAACATAAAAAATACAAGCTATGCAATTAAATAATTTCAAAGTTTGATTTTTTATGAAAAATTTTTAATATAGACCCAAACTGCAATCCAAAAACTCTGAATATTCAACCTAAAAACTTTTAGAATATGCTCGTAACACGCAAAGCTCCGCATTTTGTAGCTCCTGCCGTAGTCAATGGCAAAGAAATTGTAAAGGATTTTTCATTGGAGCAGTATTTAGGCAAAAAATACGTGCTTTTTTTCTTTTACCCCAAAGATTTCAGTGGGGTTTGTCCTACGGAAATTTGGGCTTTTCAGGAAAAATTAGCCGAATTTGAAAAACGCGATTGTGTAGTAGTGGGTTGTTCTACCGATACCGAAGATACTCACTTGGTATGGCTTTCCATTCCCAAAGAAAAAGGAGGCGTACAAGGTACAACTTTCCCATTAGTAGCCGATACTTCTAAAACTATTGCTAAAAATTATGGTGTGTTGGGCGGTTACGAAGACTATGATGAAGAAGGCTATGCTAATTTTGTAGGTGCTCCCATAGCTTTACGTGGTACGTTCTTGATTGATAAAAATGGCATAGTTCAACATGAAAGTATCAATCATTTCCTTTTGGCTCGCAATATAGACGAATACTTACGAACCTTGGATGCTCTCATTTATTTAGAAAAATACGGCGAAGCCTGTCCCGCTAACTGGCACCAAGGACAAAGTTTCAATAAAGTTTCTCGCGAGGCAATGTTGGAATATTTAAGCAAAGGCTAAAAAATTAAAAAGCCCCAAGTAAAATACTTGGGGTTTTTTCGCAACAATTAAACAACATAAACAAACAAAACTATATGCTTGGCTTCTTTCATTCAAATCTGCTAAAATTAGAGCAAGTTATGTGCCAAAAAGGTTTTTCTCTAAAACTTTTTTTGAGAAAATTCGCTCTTTTTCTCTTTTTCGCTTGTTTTTTACAAATTCCTGTATTTGCTCAAAACAAAAAAATTGTAAGTATTGAAGACATTTGGCAAAAATATCTTTTTTATCCCCAAGCAGTAGAAGGCTTTAACTACATGAAGGATAGCCGTTTCTACACGTTTTCAGAAGGCAGAAAAATCTACAAAAATGAAACGCGTACAGGCAAAAACGTAGGTTTGATGGCCGAACTGCCCATAGATTTTCAAGGATACGAGTTCAATGCTACCGAAGATAAAATCTTGCTCTACAACCAAAAAGAGCAAATCTATCGGCGTTCTTTCAAAGCGGAATACTACCTATATGACCTGAAAACCAAACAACTTTCCCAAGTTTCTAAAAACGGCAAGCAATCTTATGCTACGCTTTCACCCGATGGCACAAAAATCGCTTTCGTAAGAGATAACAACTTGTTTTTGGTGGATATTGCCTCTCAAACCGAAATAGCTATCACCACCAATGGCAAACCGAACCAAATTATCAACGGAGCTACGGACTGGGTATATGAAGAGGAATTTGGCTTTGCCCAAGCATTTTTCTGGTCGCCTGATAGCAAGAAAATTGCTTTTTACACCTTTGATGAAAGCCACGTCAGAGAGTACAACATGCAAATTTGGAAAGGACTTTATCCACAAGATTATCGTTTCAAATATCCCAAAGCAGGCGAACAAAATGCCTTTGTAACAATTTCAGTGTATTTTTTAGATACCAAACAAATGCAAATCATTGATTTAGGCACAGAAAAAGATATGTATGTAGCTCGCCTACAATGGACAAATAATCCAAATATTCTTGCTATTCGCAAACTCAATCGCTTGCAAAACAAATTAGAACTTATCCACGCTGATGTTTCTAAAAATACCACTCAAACTATTTACACCGAAGAGAACAAGGCTTATGTAGATATTGAATTTTGCGAAGATTTGCATTACTTGCAGAATGGCAAAGAATTTATTTTAGCTTCGGAAAGAGATGGTTTCAAGCATTTTTATTTGTACGACCTCAACGGCAAACTTATTCGGCAAATTACCAAAGGAAATTGGGAGGCAAGTAAATTAGTGGGTATTGATGAAAAAAAACGTTTGCTTTACTTCACGGCTACCAAAGAATCTCCACTTGAACGAAATTTGTATGTGATTTCATTAGACAAAGGTTCAGAGAAAATTTT
>JANWZC010000166.1 GCA_025054975.1 Raineya sp. | reverse complement strand
GTAACATTGGGTTATGGAGAAATCAAGGCAAAAGGCATAGCCAAATATTTAGTGGTGATTGAAGGGGTTTTGGGCTGGGTAATGCTCACCGTATTCAGTGCAAGCCTGATAACGCAACTAATGGGGTAAGTCCTATGGCACAAGAATATGACAAGATACTGCGAGAAAACATTGAGCCTTTGGTAGTGCCTCTGGTTCAACACTTGCTTGGCTTGCAGATTGAAACATTAGAGGAAATCCCTGATGACTTGCAGGTAACTTTGGAACGATACCCCGATTTCTTGAAAAAAGTCTTGCATCAAGATAGCAGTCAAAATTACATCTTGCACGTTGAGTTTCAGGTAGAAGATAGCCCAGAAATGATTTACCGAATGATAGAATATCACGCTATCTTGTTACGAAAATACAAGTTATCTGTAAGACAATATGTGTTTTACATTGGGGGAAAAAAGATTAAAAAGATGGTTTCCGCCATACAACACGCTAATTTCAGTTTTCAATTCACACTCATCAATTTACAAGACTATGATTGTGAGCTTTTTCTTGCTTCCGAAGTCCCTGAAATGCTGATTTTAGCAATTTTAGCCAACTTTGGCTCGCAAAATCCTGAACAAGTAGCAGATAAAATTTTGAGCAAACTCAAAACCCTGCCATTAGAAACTTTTCAGAAACAAAAAAGTGTTGTGCAGTTGGAAGTCTTGGCTAATTTGCGTAACTTGCAAGAAATCGTAACCAAACTCGTTGAAAAAATGGCTCTCACCTACAACTTAGAAAATGATGTAAGATTTCGGCAGGGTGTTGAAATTGGCATTGAAAAAGGATTACGAAAAGGCGAATATCGCAAGACCATAATTGCCATCAAAGAAATGCTTGCCGATAATTTCCCTTTGGAAAAGATTGCCAAATACCTGCACGTATCAGTGGATTTTGTCAAGCAAGTCGCTGAAAAACTAAAAAATGAACAAAAATAGAGCAATTTTTATGTATGATAAGCGTATTTTTGTACTCAAAAATGCGGTTTAGCCTTTCAATAGGTTTTGAAAAACGTTTCACAACCATTACTCCATTTTATTGCCCAAACTTTCTTCGTAAATACGCTTAGCCTCTTTTACAGAAAGTACTTTTTTGCCGTCAATCTCAAAATCTCCTTGGGTTACTCTACCTAAGTAAGTATATGGTACGCCCTTTTTCTCTAAAAATTTTTCAAACTTCATTGTATCACGAGGTTTGCCACTCACCGAAACTACTACTCTTCCCTGACTTTCACCGAAAAGAAAAGCATCTTTTCGGTAAAGAGGCTGTGTAGCTATGCTAAAACCAAATCCTCGTGGCAAAGCCGACTCTACCAAAGCAACCCACAAACCACCATCAGAAACATCATGAGCAGAGCGTATCAATTTGTTTTGAATAAGCCCCTTGACAAGCTGTTGGAGTTGATATTCGTCTTCCAAACTAAATTCAGGGGCAGGAGAGCCTTTTATCCCCAAATACGAATACAAATATTCCGAAGAAGAAATACAATTTTTGACGTGTCCTAAAAGATAAATCCAATCTCCTTCTGCTTTGAAGTCTAAAGTAGTTTGTAAAGTTCTATCTTCTAAAATTCCTAACATTCCGATAGTAGGAGTAGGAAACACGGGGATTTCTTTGCCGTCAATATTGGATTGGTTATAAAAACTCACATTCCCCCCTGTTACAGGTGTATTGAATTTACGACAAGCCTTACCCATGCCCTTAATAGCCCCCACAAATTGCCAATACACTTCGGGATTATAGGGATTACCAAAATTCAAGCAATTCGTAATAGCTACTGGCTCTCCCCCACTGCATACAACATTTCTTGCGGCTTCGGCAACTGCTATCATCGTACCAATTTCGGGGTCTGCCTGCACGTAGCGAGAGTTACAATCTACCGTGATTACAATGGACTTGTTTGTACCTTTTACCATCACCACTGCCGCATCAGAAGGAGCATTCGTACTTTGATTGGCAGTGCCTACCATAGAGTCATATTGTTCATATATCCATTTTTTGGAGCAAATATTCGGATGAGCAAGCAGAAATTTAGCAACTTTTGGAATGTCTTTGTCTGCTATATCAGGCACTTGATTGATATTGAACTTTTGATATTCAGCATAGTAAGCAGGTTCTTTGTACTCACGCACATACACAGGAGCCCCGCCCCCCAACACCAAACTAATTGCAGGCATTTTAGCAACTACATCACCCAAAACCATAAATCGCAACATGCCCGTATCTGTAACCTCTCCAATTTGCGAGCAGTTTAAGTCCCATTTTGCAAAAATAGCTTCAATTTCTTTTTCTTTACCTTTTTCCACTACCATCAGCATACGCTCCTGCGACTCGGAAATCAAGATTTCAAAAGGTTGCATATTTTCCTGTCGCAAAGGCACTCTATCTAAATGAATATCCATTCCTACCCCTCCTCTGGCACTCATTTCAGAAGTAGAACAAATAATTCCCGCTGCTCCCATATCTTGTACACCTACCACGTAGCCCGTAGCAATAGCCTCCAAAGTAGCCTCTAAAAGCAACTTTTCTTGAAAAGGGTCTCCTACTTGCACCGCAGGCAAATCTTTGATACTTTCACCTGTTATATCCTTAGAAGCAAATGCCGCCCCTCCTACGCCGTCTTTGCCCGTTGCTGAACCCACAATATACACGGGATTTCCTACTCCTTTGGCAACAGCCCGAACAATTTTATCGGCTTTTACTACCCCCACCGAAAAAGCATTAACAAGCGGATTTATAGTAAAAGAGTCATCAAAAAACACTTCGCCTCCTACCGTAGGCACTCCAAAGGCATTACCATAATCTCCGATGCCTTTTACCACCCCTTTGAGCAAAAAACGCACCCGCTCATTATCCAAATTACCAAAACGTAAAGAATTCAGTTGAGCAATGGGTCTTGCCCCTGTTGTAAAAATATCTCGGTTGATACCTCCCACACCTGTTGCCGCTCCCTGATACGGCTCAATCGCCGAAGGATGATTGTGAGACTCTATCTTGAAACTAATCGCATAACCATCGCCAATATCCACTAGACCTGCATTCTCTTCACCTGCTTTGGCAAGCATACGAGGAGAATCTTTGGGCAAAGTTTTCAGCCAAACAATAGAATTTTTATACGAACAATGCTCCGACCACATCGCTGAATAACAACACAATTCCGTAAAATTGGGCTTTCTGCCTAAAATCTCAACAATTTTATGATACTCTTCCTCTAAAAGTCCGAGTTTGAGGGCGGTTTCCAATAAATCAGGACGAGTTGCCATTGAGTTTGAATTTATGTAAAACTTCTTTGAAGCCTCAAAGTTCTAAAAAATTTTGAAGCCTGCAAATAATTCCCGAAACTTGTGCGTTTTTCGTTTTGAACAAAGGTAAAGTAAGTTTTGTTTTGCAAGAAAACTCACACGATGGAAAAAATTGTCCCCTACAAAAATAACCCCAAAAGCAAAAAAGAACAGATTGCTGAAATGTTTGATAACATTTCTCCTACTTATGATAAACTCAACCGCTTATTGAGTGCAGGTATTGATATAAGTTGGCGAAAAAAAGCTCTGTCCTTTTTGAAAAAAAATCCACCTAAAAACCTCTTAGATATCGCCACAGGTACGGCTGACTTAGCAATTTTGGCACAAAAAATGCTACAACCTCAAAAGATTGTAGGCATTGATATCTCCGAAGGTATGCTGGCTTTGGGAAGAGAAAAAATCCAAAAATTAGGACTTACTGAAATTATTACACTCCAAACTGCCGATTCTGAAAATTTGCCTTTTGCAGAAAATTCTTTTGAGGCTATTACGGTATCTTTTGGAGTTCGCAATTTTGAAAACTTGGAAAAAGGACTACTCGAAATGTACCGCGTACTAAAACCACAAGGTAAAGCTATAATTTTAGAATTTTCACAGCCTAAAATATTTCCCATCAAGCAGTTATACAACTTTTACAACAAAACTTTTTTGCCTTGGCTCGGCAAACTTATCTCCAAAGATAAATCAGCTTATAGTTATTTGCCCCAATCCATTGAAGCCTTCCCCGAAGGAAAAAATTTCGTTCAAATTCTTGAAAAAATAGGCTTCAAAAATGTAATTTGCAAGCCTCTTTCTTTTGGAATTTGCTCTATTTATGTAGGTGAGAAGTGAGAAGTGAGACGTTAGACATGAGACATGAGACACAAGACATGGGACACAAGATACTGAATGCAAAAAGTTAAAAAAAACAATATGTTGCAAACTTTGACCTAATGTTAATCATTATGAGAAAAAATTTGATTTTATTTTTTGTTTGCATTTTGAGCTTAAATTCTTTTTCGCAAGGACATATCACACACCTTGACGACTACGACGAAAAACCCATGCATTATGGTTTTGTTTTGGGCTTGAATCATAGTTGGTTTTCTATAAAAACTTCTCCAAATGCCTTTTCTAATCAAATCATTAACGATAAACCTGCTTGGGGATTTTCGGTGGGGCTGGCGGCAACTTATCAACCTGCTGAGCTACTTGCTATTCGGCTTTCTCCTACGGCTGTCTTTGGGCAAAGAATTATTCAGTTTCAAAATGCTATCACTCAACAAATTACCGAAAAAGTAGTAGAAACTACTATTGCCGATTTCCCTTTGATGCTTAAAATTAAATCTCTACGTAGGCATAATGCCCGAATGTTTATGATTGCAGGCATCAAGCCACATTTTTCTTTGGGAACAAAACTTTCACAAGAACCTGAACGCATACGCATACGTAATACAGGCTTTTCAGTTGAATATGGTTTTGGTATAGAACGCTTTTATGAAATGTTTAAATTTGCTCCTGAAATTCGTTTTACACATACTTTCGGCAATTTGCTCATACCCGATGACAACCAATTTAGTAGCCAAATTCGTAGTTTAAGTTCGCATAGTGTTTCGGTGTATTTGTTTTTTGAATGAAATTTGCTTTTCTTTGGAAAATTTTTTGCAAAAGCTATGAAACTAAAAATTAGCAATGAGTTCAAAGTAGGTGTATTAGGACTTATCTCTCTGACTCTGTTATATTTAGGCTTCAATTTTTTGAAAGGCAAAGATTTTTTTGCGGCAAGCCACTACTATTATGCTCTCTATGATGATGTACAAGGGCTTGCTCCTGCTAGTTTGGTGAAAGTCAATGGCGTGGCGATTGGCAGAGTGCTTGATGTCAGATTTTTACAAACTCCTCAAAATCCCAAACTCAATGGCAAAGTTTTGGTTACTATTGACTTGAATGAAAAAATCAACATGGGCAAAAATACCATAGCCCTGATTGATAAAGACCTTTTAGGTGGTACAAGTATTGACTTGAAATTAGATTACAAAGAACCTTTTTTGCATTACGACGATACCCTCAAAACAGGTATCAAAAAAAGTCTGTTAAGTAGCGTGCAAGACCAAGCCTCTCCTGTGCTTGCCAAAGTAGATAGCATTATGTTAAAAATCAATGCTATTCTATCAGATTTTGAAGGGCTTGGCAAAAATGTCAAAAGTACACTGCAAACTTTTGAAAAAACTGCTCAAACCTTGGAAAGTACAATTGCCGAAAACAGAACTAATCTGTTGGGCATAACAACCAATTTCAAGCAAATTTCACAAGAACTTACCCAAACTACTAAACAATTACCTGAAATTGCCAAAAAACTTGATACTTTCGCAGATTCTTTACAAAGAATTCATTTCAACAAAACATTAGACAAAGCCGAAAAAACACTTGTCGAACTGCAAACGTTACTTGCAAAACTCAACCAAGGAGAAGGTACGTTGGGCTTACTATTCAAAGACCAAACTCTTTACGAAAATCTAACCAAAACCTCTGCCGAACTTACGAAATTACTCATTGATTTGCGTCAAAAGCCTCAGAGATAC
>JANWZC010000165.1 GCA_025054975.1 Raineya sp. | reverse complement strand
AACAATATCACCAAAAGATTTTTCAGATGTTTTTTAGAGCAAGCACTCTTTCGCAAGGCAACGGTTTAGGCTTATACATTGTACGTAAAGCAGTAGAGCGTTTGCAAGGTACTATTCAGCTACAAAGCGAACCTGAAAAAGGCAGTGCTTTTTACATAAGACTACCCTTTATCCGATAGAAACTCTACATTTACTAAATCTCGTAATAAATCTCTTGCTTTCTCGTTATTATTGCATAGTTTTGCGGAAAAATCTAATTCAGCCACGCAATGATTACTACTATTATCATTATTTTTTTAATTGGCTACCTGCTCATAGCTCTGGAGCATAATATTCGTCTCAATAAAACTGCTCCTGCTTTGTTGGCGGGTATTATCTGTTGGGCTATTTACATAATTGCTTCCGATGACAAAGCTCTTGTACAAGAGCAGTTATATCATCATTTAGCAGAAATTTCGCAGATTTTGTTTTTCCTATTGGGTGCAATGACAATTGTAGAACTCATTGACGCCCACGATGGTTTTGATATTGTTAAAAATCAAATTAACACCAAAAACAACAAGCGGCTCTTGTGGGTGATGAGTTTGATTTCGTTTTTTTTGGCGGCAATCATAGATAATCTCACTACGGCGATTGTAATGGTTTCTATCTTGCGGAAAGTAGTAAAAGATAAAGAACAACGCTTGCTTTTTGCAGGAGTTATGGTGATTTGTGCCAATGCAGGTGGGGTATGGTCGCCGATAGGGGCTGTTACTACGACTATGCTTTGGATAAAAGGACAAGTATCAGCAGGGGCAGTGGTTACGGAAGTTTTTCTACCAAGTTTGGCTTGTGCTTTAACACCTTTGTTGTATTATCAATTCAAATTACCTAAGCAAGAAATTCAGCAATTTAGCGAAAGAAATGAAGAAGCCAACCCTGACGGCAAAACTATGTTAGCTTTGGGGGTGGGCGTTCTGATTATGGTGCCTATTTTCAAGACGCTTACGGGATTACCCCCTTTTATGGGGATGTTATTTGGTTTAGGGTTAGTGTGGGTAATTTCAGAAATTATTCATAGCAACAAAGATGATGAACGCCGTCGACCACTTTCAGTAGCTCATGCTCTTTCTCGCATTGATACTTCCAGTATCTTGTTTTTTTTAGGTATTTTGCTTGCCGTAGGAGCATTGGAATCAACTCATATCCTTAGCAATTTTTCTGAAATAGTTACTAATGCCGTAAAAAATTACAATATAATCTCTCTCATTATTGGGGCTTCCTCTTCAGTGGTAGATAACGTGCCGCTGCTAGCAGCAGTACAGAATATGTACTCTATGGAGCAGTTTCCTATGGATAGCAAATTTTGGTTGCTCACTGCATATACCACAGGTACAGGAGGTAGCATACTCATTATTGGTTCGGCGGCAGGTGTAGCGGCTATGGGTATGGAAGATATTACTTTTACGTGGTATCTGAAACGTATGTCATTGATTGCTATTGCAGGTTTTTTGGTAGGAGCAGGTGTGTTCTTTCTGATGCACGGGTGGTAGAAAACTTTATCAATATGTCTTGGCTTTGTATTTCTTGTGAAACGGTAAATTATGAAGATAGTAGAGAATGTATTGTTTGTGGCACTGAACGTTATTATTCGTTGAGTGAGGTAAAAAATCTTTTAGAAAACCACCCTGAAATTAAGCCCCTACAAGAGCAAATCAAAAAACTTTCTCAACAAAATAAATGGCTCCAAACACGCAACAAAAATCTTACACAAGAAAATAAAGCACTCAAAGCAAATTTAGAACGTCTTGAAAATCAAATTACCGAAAAGATAGCAGGTGTAAGTACCCAAAATAAGCCTTTGCAAGAAAATACACTTGTTGGTGCAAGTCAAATTGAAATTGAAAAGGAAAATAGTAATCTAAATTTTCCAAATCATTTTGTTTCTGTGCAGGAAAAAATAATTTGGGGTGAAATCAGTGCCTTATTGAGTGCTTCTTGGGCTATTTTTTGGGTTACTCGCTGAAAAAATCACAAATGTCTTCTTTATGTGGCTGAATTTGCAACGTTAGTATGCCTAATTTTTTAGCACCTATCAAATTATGTAAACTATCATCAATGAAAAGCGTTTTTTCGGGCTTTAAGCCATTTTCTTCAATAATTTGCTCGTAAATAGCTGTTTCAGGTTTGGCTTTACCCACTTCAAAAGAATAGTAGGGCTTTTTCACTAGTTCATTCAAACTTTGGGCAGTCGTTTGTTTTCGCAAGATATTTTCTACTGCTGCTAAATGAGTAAGATTGGTATTGCTCAAAATAAACGTAGAAAAACGATTTTTCAGGTTATTGAGCAAATCTACTCTACGTTGTGGAATATCTAAAAGCAACGCATTCCAAGCCTCTTGGAGTTCAAGTAAAGTAGCCTCCAATTTAAACATTCGTCGAATTTGTGTAAAAAACTCCACTTCCGAAATTTTCCCTGTTTCAAAGCTATGGAAAATAGGATGTTTGGTAAAATATTCGCCCGTACCAAACTTATGAGAAGTGTATCGCTCTAATGCCCGCAGAGTAAGGTTGAAATCAATATCAATAATGACACCTCCCAAATCAAAAATAATAGCTTCTAAGCCATTTTGCAGTAAATTTTGAAGCCAAAGTTTTTTTGCCTGCATAGCTGAAATTTTTGCCAAAATTAGAAATTTTATGTCTATCTTTGTAACAAAGCGGTAATTTTTGCCGTTTTTCAAGAAAAATGGCTATGAAATTTCTGAACATAAAAGCAGCTGTTTGCTTTTGTATTTATTTTTTTGCACTTTCACCAACTTTTGCACAAAACAAATTCACCATTAGCGGGTATGTACGCGATGCCGCCACTGGTGAAGACCTAATAGGGGCTTCGGTGTGGGAGCAGAAAAGTAAAGTCGGTATCCTGACAAATGCGTATGGTTATTATGCTCTTGAAATTCCTATCAGCAACGATACTATCATTTTGAAAGCGAATTTTGTAGGCTACGTAGAATTTTCGCAGAAAATTTACCTCAATAAAAATCTGACGTTCAATATACTCCTGCAAACCGACCAAGCTCAAGAACAAATTGAAGCTATTGAGATACTTGGCGAAGATAAGTTCAAAGATGCCATAGAAAAAACACAGATGAGTGTAGAAAAGTTGGATTACAAGGAAATTAAAACGGTGCCTGTGATTTTTGGTGAAACGGATTTGATAAAAGTTTTGCAACTCAAACCAGGGGTGCAGTCGGGTTCGGAGGCTTCGGCGGGGTTGTATGTACGTGGGGGCGGTCCTGACCAAAATTTAGTTCTCTTGGATGAAGGACTTATCTACAATGCCGCACATTTGTTTGGTTTTTTTAGTATCTTTAATTCCGATGCTATCAAAAACGTTGAACTCTATAAAGGTGATTTTCCTGCCCAATATGGAGGCAGACTTTCCTCGGTGTTGGATATTAAAATGCGTGAAGGCAACAAAAATCGTTTTTCAGGTACAGGTGGTGTAGGATTGATTTCATCAAGACTTACATTAGAGGGACCTATTCAAAAGGGCAAATCTTCGTTTATTGTTTCAGGCAGAAGAACCTACTTTGATATTATCACGCGTCAAATCAATAAAGCCAACGAGGGCAAACCTAATTACAATCCCATTCCTGATTACTATTTCTATGATTTGAATCTCAAAGCTAATTACGAAATCAGCGAGAAAGATAGAATTTTTGTAAGTGGTTATTTCGGCAGAGATGTTTTCAAATTTACAGGTAATCGTGGCAATTTCAACTTTGATTTTGATTGGGGCAATAGTTCGGCTACAATTCGGTGGAATCACATTTTCAACCCTAAACTTTTCTTGAATACCACTGCCATTTATTCGGATTATCAGTATAAAATTCGCAATCGCTTTGCATCTTTTATTTTCAACATTGGCTCAAATATCAAAGATTACAACTTCAAAACGGATTTTGATTATCTGCACAGCGAAAAACATCATATTCGTTTTGGTGCCCAAGCAATCCATCATCAGTTTGGGGTGGCTCGCATACGTTTTGCCAGCGACGATAACCGCGTAAATTTCAATTCGGGTAATGTCTTTGAAGCAACTGAAATGGGCATCTATGCCAACGATGACCTCAAACTCAACGAAAAATGGCGTCTGAATGTAGGTTTGCGGGGTTCGGGTTTTGTGCAAAATCAAACTTTCTACGCAGGGCTTGAACCTCGTACAGCAATACGTTACAAATTCAATGAACAAACCTCGCTCAAAGCCAGCTTTGCACAAATGTATCAATATGTGCATTTGCTTTCTAATTCGGGGGCTACCTTGCCTACGGATATTTGGTATCCGTCTAATGAAGTCGTAAAACCCCAACTTTCTCGGCAAGTGGCTACGGGTGTCAGTCATTTGTTCAAAAACAATGAATTGCTTTTTACGGCAGAGGTATATTACAAACAAATGAAAAATCAAATTGATTTTCGCGATGGAGCTAATCTTTTCTTAAACAATAACCTTAACGGCGAATTTGTTTTTGGCAAAGGGTGGAGTTATGGTTTAGAGCTGTACGTAGAGAAAAAAGCAGGCAAACTCACAGGTTGGTTGGGTTATACGCTTTCTTGGACAAAACGTCAATTTGCTGACTCTTCCAACAACAATGCTCCTATCAATTTTGGTAAAGCCTTTTTCCCTCGTTACGATAGAAGGCACGATATTGCCCTTGTGTTGATGTATAAACTCAATGAAAAATGGACTTTTGCGTTCAACTGGGTATTTGGCAATAATAATTGGGTTACTATTCCGCAAGGTAGATTTGGAGTACAGGGGGTAAATGGAGCGAATTTCCTACTGGGTAATGATTTTGGTGAGAGAAGTAATTATCAAATGCCTGCTTATCACCGAGCCGACTTGAACATTATTCGCAAATTTAAGCCTAAATGGGGAGAATCGGACTTGACTTTTAGCATTTACAACCTTTACAATCGTCGCAATGCCTTTGTCATTTACTACGAACCTACCGAAGAAAATGCAGAAATCAACTTTTTTACGCAGTTTCGGGCAAGACAGCTTGCTTTGTTTCCTGTAATTCCTACACTAACGTATAATTTCAGATTTTGAAATCTGCACAAAAAATTCTATCTTTACCTATTCTTGCGTCTAATGTCTTGTGTCTGATGTCTAACGTCTAATGTCTAAAAAAATGAATGAACGCAGTAGTATTTTTGATATGATTGGTCCCATAATGATAGGTCCTTCCAGTTCGCATACGGCGGGAGTGGTACGCATTGGCAGGGTAGCTCATAAGATTTTGGGCAAAATGCCTCAAAAGGCAGTGATTACGTTTTACAATTCTTTTGCTCAAACTTACGAAGGGCACGGTAGTGATAGGGCTATTATTGCAGGGCTTATGGATTTTGCCACTGATGACACGCGTATCAAAAATTCCTTTGATTTTGCCAGAGAAGCGGGTTTAGAATACACTTTCAAAGCCGTAGGCAATGCCTCTTTGTATCATCCAAATACCGTTAAATTGGAGTTAAAAGCCGATGACAGAGAAATTGAAGTAATTGGCGAAAGTCGGGGTGGAGGAATTATCAACATAGCCTCGTATAATGGCTTTCGGGCTGATATTTCAGCTTCTACGCATACGCTCATCGTGCTTGCCGATGATGCCAAAGGCAAATTAGCTTTTATTGCCAATATCTTGGCACAAGACGAGTGCAATATCGCTACGGCAAGTGTTTCACGCAAAGGTAAAAATGATTTGGCTTGCCATTTTTACGAAATGGATAGTCCTGTACGTCCTCTTACTATTGAGTACCTCAAAAGCCTCAAATGGATTCACGAAGTCATTGCTATTGATTGTACGAAAATTTGAGTTTCAGGTGATATTTATGGCAAAATACATCAATCCTTATACAGACTTTGGTTTC
>JANWZC010000164.1 GCA_025054975.1 Raineya sp. | reverse complement strand
AGCAACAGACTTTTGAAATTTTTCGGTGCAAACGTCCAATTTACCTTCATCTACATATTTGCCAAACCTTTGAGCATTTTCAACTGCTTTTTTCTGTTCTCTTTTATTGAGAGTCATTAAGTAGTTTTGAAATTTTTCAAAAGCTTTCTCCTCTCCTATCGTGAGTATAGCTTCAAGGTATTGCTTGATGCTTGGGTGATACTGATTGAAAAAGTTATTAAAGCAATTACACAAGCCTTCTGCAACTTTTTCAGGCGAGTTTGTAGAATTGTTACGAGAACCACTATTAGTTTTTACACCTTTTTTAGTAGGTTGAGCAAGAGCTATTTTTCTGCTAATCAGCAAAAATATAACCAAAAAATGATTTTTTTGTATAAGAAATGTTCCTTGAAAGTTGGGCAAAAAACGTATAGAAAGTAAAGTTTTGGTGAAAAATCTTTGAACTTTTTTGAGTAGAAATTTGTAGTAGCTTTGTAATTGACTTTCAGAAACTAAAAATGATACAACCATGGGCAAAAAAACCGTAGAAATCACTGATGCAAATTTTCAAGAAATTATCAATTCAGGGAAAACCGTTTTAATTGATTTTTGGGCGACTTGGTGTGGTCCTTGTTTAATGATAGCTCCTACAATTGAAGAGATTGCCAATGAAGTCGGTGATGATTTTATCATAGGCAAACTTGATGTAGATGCTAATCCTCAGACTTCTATGCAATTAGGGATTCGCAGTATTCCTACGCTAATGGTATTCAAAAACGGACAAGTTAAGGCTACCCAAATAGGCGTTGTGCCAAAGGCTACTATCCTGAAAATGCTCAATAATGCTTAATTTTCAGCCCTGTAAAGTTTGAAAAATCTTACAGGGCTTTATTTTTTTCATAGATTTTGGTATATTCTTTTTCTTCGGGCAAAAGAGTAGGTACTTGTAAAGGAAAAAAGAAAGCCAAAGGTTTCTTGAAGAAGGCTTTGAGCAACACTCCAATAATTTTTCCTGTCTCTAAAAAAGTAATATTGCGAGATTTGAGTGCTACCGTAACTGAAAGTCCGAAACTTACAGCTACATTTACAAAGCCAATCAGAAATACCCCCAAGAGTGTTTCAAGTATCACGGATAAAGGCATTTGTCCGTGTTGCACTTCCAAACTCATCGCAAAGCTCCCTCCAGCAAAAGTTACGTGGCGAATGTCAATACCTAAACCAATAATCTTGCCTACACTGGAAGTAGAACCTAAAAATATTCCTAAAAAGAAATTACTTGCTAATGCTCCTGTATTCTTTTCAATATACTTGATGAACTTGTCCATGATTGTTTGAGGTAAAATTTTTCGCAAAAAGGAGTAACGTTTAATTCTTTCAGGAATGTTACCGAAAACCACTTGATTATCATAAAAACCTGCGATAAGTCCTGCTGTCATTAGGAAGATGCCCGCAATGCCTGCGTACAACAGAGAAAAACTTTGCCAAGGTGAAAGACTTTGTACAGTTTTTTCAGCTTTCTGAAAAGAAATGATTTCGCTTTCAAAAAGCCAAAAATAACCCATTGTAAGCAAGTAAGCCACAGGAATTACGGCTAAAACGTTGCCTGTCAGCGAAATAAACTGACTGCGAATCATTTTTATCAATGTGCCAAGTAGTTGGATATGCAGTACTCGTTCCTTGCTTTTAGGATTTTTGAATTTTCGCCATTCGTCCAAAAGATTGGCAATCGTGGAGGCAGTCATGGCAGGCTGTTTGGTGGCAAGCGTAAAATGACAAATATGTATTAAAATAAAACCCAACGAATAAGTAAGACTATAAAAGATTGCCATAAGCAATGGAGCAGTATCAGGCTCTAAATATGAAATCTTTGCCTTGATAAGTACCAAAAAAGCAACTATTACACCGCCTCCCAAAGCCTTTTTGAAAAGATTATAATATTCTTTTTTGTCGTTGGCGATGTAATGCTCACCTTTTTGAGCAGTTTGTTCAACAATTTTGTAAGCCAAAAAGCCCAGATTATCAGAAAAGTGCTTGCGTAGGCTGTATTTTTGGTTTTCGGCAGTTACAATTTCCTTGAAAAAGAAAACAATATTTTGCAAGTTGGTTTCGGCGGAATGAGGATTGATAAAATTCAAGATTTTTTTCAGTCTTTCTATATTTTGCGTAAGCCGTTGAATGAGATAGGTTATCCGAAGGCTAATACCATATCTTTCTCTATACTTGTGGAGGCGTTCTATGCTATCTTCACATTGTTGGAGCAAAACTAAAATCGCTTCCAATTCTTCTTTGTTACAAGTGGGGCAATCAGGGTTACTTCGAGATTTTTCCACAAACTTAGTAATCGCAATAAGCATAGAAAGAAAAGGCGAATTCAAATCATCCATATCAGGCAGTTTCTCAATAATTTCGGGCTCTAATGCCAAAGAAGTAGCTTTTTGTGCTAAAACTACTATGGCATTGAGCATTTCATTGAGAAAATACTGCTGTACTTCGGGATTATCAAAAAGTTGTAAAGTTTGAGCTAATTCAATCCAAAGTTCATTGCTGACTGAATTTATCCAATTGTAATCGCTTTTGAAATAAAACACTTCATTGATAACAGTGCGTAATTCGCTATCTCGGTGCAGAGGAGGTAGAATTTTGTAAGACAATCTATCATAAGCCTCTGCCCAAAAGCCTTTACTCCCCATAATGCCCACTTCGGTAAGTACCAAAAGTGGATTGTTTTGCAGACAAATTTCCTCAATTAGTTTTTTTAGATTTTGGGAGGCTGATAGGTTATTGTTGAGGTATTTAGTAAGTTCTTGAATTTTCTGCTCAGCTATTTCACGTATCTTTGTGAAACTGCGAGGACGAATAATACTTACTAAATCTTTGAGTAGGTTAATTCGTTTTTGTTGTGCTATTTTTTTTTCGTAAAAAGCACTATTAGGGTTATCTACGTTTTTGTAAAAGTCTTCCAATGAAATGAAAAAATCTTGAAAAGTTTGCATAGCAGGGAATTTTAATCGTTTTGTAAGAGATTTGATGTTACAATTTTGCTCCAAAAGCCAAATCACCTGCATCACCCAACCCAGGTACTATGTAAGATTTAGGGTTAAGTTCGTTATCCAGGTCACCGAGCCAAAGCGAAAAATCATCAAAGATATTTTCCTGCAAATACGCTACGCCTGCCTTACTACCAATAATAGCGGCAATATGAATACATTTAGGCTTACCATTTTTGAGTAGTTTTTTGAGAGCAATACTCAAAGATTTACCTGTGGCAAGCATAGGGTCAGTGAGAATGAGAATTTTATCACTTAAATCAGGTGCTACGCTGTAATGCAACTGAATTTCAAAACTTTCATCATCTTGGGGTTCGCTTCGGTACGCACCAATGAATGCACTCTCAGCATTTTCAAAAACATTCAAAAAACCTTGATAAAAAGGTAGTCCTGCTCGTAGAATAGTTGCTAATACAATTTTTTCATCGCTAACTTGCACTTGTGCCGTACCCAGAGGAGTCTGCACTTCTTTTTTGTGATAGTGAAAGGTTTTAGAAATTTCGTACGCTAAAACCTCTCCTATTCTGCACATGTTTTGGCGAAAAACAGCTCTATTCTTTTGCGTTTGAATATTTCGCAGGTCGGCAAGCCAATGATTGGCTACAGAGTTCTGTTGCGTAAGAATAAACATATTTTTGAGTGTTAGACATCAGACATCGGATACGAGACGCAAGACACAAGACATTTAGTTTTTCAATTTCATTTTGCTTCTACCATCACCAACCCCAATGTTTCTTCAATTTTTGCCCTCACAAGGCTATGATAACCACTTTTCGCCTTTTCGTAGATTTTTATTGCCATAGTTTTAGTTTCAGGGTATTTGCTCATAGCCGTGTAAAGTGGGGAAAGAAACTTCCGCCGACCTACATTCATCAAAAATTTTTCAATCGCAGGATAAGCCTTCTCGTATTTTTTGTGAATGCAATGTACGAACCAAGCCGCAAGAATTTCAGCATTACCTGAATTTGTAAAGTTATAGGCTTTATCCAACTTTTCCATATCTTGCAGAGTCATATCGCTGGGTAGATGTCGTATGAAATGTAACCATTCGTGGCTACTCCAAGCATTTGTTTGCAAGCTATCGGTTTGTTTGAACTTTTGCCATTTTTGGAGTTCATTATCTACTTTTTCAAAAAGTACAGAACGGACTTTGGGACAATTAGCAGGAATACCCACTCCAAAAATCCAATCTTGATAGCGAATTTTATCTGCAATCTCTTGATTGCCTTTCAATACTTCTTTTTCGAAAAACTTGATAAAGTTTTCGGTATTCATTGCTTCAAAGGCAAAAGTCTGAAAATATTTTTTTACAAAAGTATCAAATTTTTCTCTGCCAATAGTTTCCTCAATCAGACGCAAAAAGAAATATCCTTTTTCGTAAGCAATTTCGGTAACTGCATCATCGGGATTGCGTTGGCGTAAGTCTAACTGCAATTTGGTATCTTTGCTATTAGCCCCTAATTCCTCTACATCAGCAAGTAAGTCTTGATAGCCCAGCAAAGCCAACATTTCAGCATAGTCTCGTCCTTCCAACTCTTCCATAATTCGTCTTTCAAAATATACTGTAAAGCCTTCATTGAGCCAGAAATCATTCCAAGTAGCATTAGTAACCAAATTGCCCGACCACGAGTGAGCTAATTCGTGAGCTACCAAACTTACCAAAGATTTGTCTCCTGCAATAATAGTAGGTGTGGCAAAAGTCAAGCGAGGGTTTTCCATGCCTCCAAACGGAAAACTTGGTGGCAATATCAATAAATCATAGCGTTCCCATTCGTATTTACCGTAAAGTTTTTCGGCAATATCTACCATTTTGCCTAAATCTTCAAACTCTTTGCGAGCAGTGTCCAACATCACAGGTTCAGCGTAGATGCCTGTACGTTCGTCAATAGGGGCAAATTCCAAATCTCCAACAGCAATAGCCACCAAATACGCAGGAATAGGCTGAGGCATTTCAAATTCGTAGATGCCGTCAGGGCTTTTCTGTTGAGGATTTTTGGCAGACATCAAAGCCAAAAGACTATCAGGCACTTTCAGACGTGCTTTGTATGAAAAACGTACACCTGGACTATCCTGACAAGGAAACCAACTCCGAGCCAGCACACATTGCGACTGACTAAACAAGAAAGGAGCTTTTTTACCTGCGGTTTGCTCGGGGGAGAGCCATTGTAGAGCCGCCGCTTCGGGGGAAGTTTCATACTCTATGGCTACGGCTTTCGTATCGTTCTGAATTTGAATGTGCAGTGGCTCACCCAGATACTTAACCGATTTACCAATCTTGAAGGCAGCATCTTCGCCGTTATCCAAACGTACTCGCTTAATAGTGAGTTTATCAGTATCTAATATGATTTCTTTGGCTTGGTGAGGGTTTTCAAAATGTATCAGTGCTGTACCTGAAAGCACTTTCCTTGCAAAATCTACTGTAAGGTCTAATTCCAAATGATGCATTTGTACTTTATCAGAATTAGCAAACGAATGAATGTCTTTGAAATACTGCATTTTTCTCTTGGGTTTAGAAAGTTCTTGACAACTAAATAGGGTACAAAAGATACACAGAAAACAAATAAGTTTTTGCAAAACCATAACGAATATTTTTCAAAGCAAGCAAAAATAAGGATTTTTTCCAAAAAAGATAAGCAAATGAGCAAAATTGAGGTTTTTTGCTATTGCGGTTATCGGTAATTGGCTTAAAACCTTTTAATTCTTACAATTACGCTTAAAAATATGTCAGTAATCAGTCAAATGCACTATTAACTGAAAGAGTGGCTTGATGACTTTTTCTTACAAGAACCCTTTTGATTTATACTAGAAAGCAAAAGGTTTTGTAGTAAAAATTAGGAAATTTCTAAAAATAGTACAATATTTGCGAAAGTTCAAAAGAAAGGAT
>JANWZC010000163.1 GCA_025054975.1 Raineya sp. | reverse complement strand
TTGGTAACACTTTTACAAAAACCTGTATTACTGAATTTTAAGTATCTTTCTTCAAACTCCAAAATAGACTTCACCGATGGCACAAATGAAGAAAAATTCAAAACTACTATGCGAATCTGCAAGGATAGCCTGATTTGGCTCTCTTTGCAAGCCAATATAGGCGTAGAAGGTATGCGTATCTTGATTGATAAAGACTCTATTCGTTTTCTGAATTATCAGGCTAAAACTTATCAAAGTCTTTCCTTCGGACAAATGAGCCAACAATACGGCATAACCATAAATTATGCTCTTTGTCAGGCTATTTTGCTGGGGGAAATGCCTATCAAAGAATTTGACGAGAAAAAAGTTATCAAAGACACATCACATTACATTATTCGCCAAAGAATGAATTTTCTGCAAATTGATAATTATTTGCGTCAGAGTGATAGTCAGTTGGAAAAACTTTGGGTAACTGATACTCAACGAGGCAGTCAAATGGAAATTGTGTATAGTAATTTTCAGCCTTTGGGCAATGGACTTTTTCCTGATAAAAATCAAGTTACACTCAGATATAGAAACGCACAAGGGCTTTTCCAACTCCAATTAAATATTGACCACAAAAAAACTAAAATTTCCGATACTCCCTTAGAATTTCCTTTTAGTGTTCCTCAGAAATACAATCGTTTGTAAGTCAGTAGAATAGAAAAAGGCTTTTTCGCAAAAAATAAAGGTTATAAGAAAGTTATTGCAAAAGTTTTTATTTTTGCGAGCAAAATTACTTTGTGGGGCAATAGAGCCAAAATTCCACCAACTATGAAAAATCTAGTAATTGTAGAGTCGCCTGCTAAAGCTAAAACTATTGAAAAGTATTTGGGCAAAGATTTTACGGTGCGTTCCAGCTACGGACACATACGTGATTTGCCCGAAAAAGACTTGGGCGTAGATATTGAAAACAACTTTACACCCACCTACGAGATTGCCCCCGACAAAACTGCCATAGTGAAGGAATTAAAAAAAATGTCCCAAGAAGCCGAAAACGTTTGGCTTGCCACCGATGATGACCGTGAAGGAGAAGCTATTTCTTGGCATTTGAAGGAATCTTTGGGATTAGACGACAAAAAGACCAAACGCATTGTATTTCGTGAAATCACTAAAAATGCTATTCTCAAAGCTATTCAAAACCCACGTCAGATAGATATTGATTTGGTTAATGCTCAACAGGCACGCCGTATTTTAGACCGCCTTGTAGGTTATGAACTCTCACCTGTACTCTGGAAAAAAGTGAAATCAGGGCTGTCGGCAGGCAGAGTGCAATCCGTGGCAGTGCGTTTGATTGTAGAACGAGAAAGAGAAATTGAAAAGTTTCAAGCAACTTCACAATTCAAAATTACAGCACAATTTGAAGTAGCAGGGGGTAAGATACTAACTGCTGAACTCAAAGAAAAACTTGCTACCGAAGTTGAAGCACAAGCCTTCTTGCAAGCGTGCATTGGAGCAAAGTTTTCTATCAAAAATTTAGAAACCAAACCCTCTAAAAAATCTCCTGCTCCCCCTTTTACAACTTCTACCCTACAACAAGAAGCAAGTCGCAAATTAGGTTTTTCGGTTTCGCAAACTATGACTATTGCTCAGAAACTTTACGAGGCAGGGAAAATTACTTATATGCGTACCGATTCCACTAATCTTTCAGAAGAGGCAATCAGTGCGGCGGCAAAAGAAATTCAAAAAACTTATGGAAAAAACTTTGTTCAATCCCGACAATACAAAACTAAATCCGAAACTGCCCAAGAAGCTCACGAGGCTATTCGTCCTACGGATTTTTCAGCCCACCAAATAGATGGCGACCACAACGAACAACGCCTCTACGAGCTAATTTGGAAAAGAACTATTGCCTCACAAATGGCTGACGCTCAATTAGAAAGAACAATTGCCACCATTGATATTTCTACTAACCCTGCTTTGCTATTTGCCGAAGGTGAGGTAATTAAGTTTGAAGGCTTTTTGAAAGTTTATTTGGAAGACACCGACGAAGAAAATGACGAGGAAAACACTAATAAAATGTTACCTCCTTTGCGTGTAGGGCAAGATTTACCACTTTTGGAAATGAAAGCATTAGAGCGTTTTTCACGCCCGCCTGCACGTTACACAGAGGCAAGTTTGGTGAAAAAGTTAGAAGAACTCGGCATTGGCAGACCTTCTACATATGCTCCTACTATTTCTACTATTCTCAAAAGGGGCTATGTAGTCAAGGAAAACCGAGAAGGCAAAGAACGTAAATACAAAGAAATCACCCTGAAAAACGATAAAATCTCTACACAAACAAAAACAGAAATTGTTGGCACTGAAAAGGCAAAACTTTTTCCTACTGACATAGGAATGGTGGTCAATGATTTTCTCCAAAATCATTTTGAAAGCATTGTGGATTATTCTTTCACTGCCAAAGTAGAAAAGGAATTTGATGAAATTGCCGAAGGCAAGCAGGATTGGGTAGAAATGATTAGGAATTTTTACAAGGATTTTCACCCCAAAGTTGAGGAAACCGAAGAAATCAAGAAAAGTGAAGTGTTAGCTCACAGAGAACTTGGCATACACCCTGAAACAGGTGAAAAAGTATTTGCTAAACTCGGTAAATATGGGGCTTATGTTCAGATTGGAGAGGCAAACTCTGGGAAAAAACCGCTATTTGCTAAACTCAAAAAAGGACAATTTTTAGAAACCATTACCTTGCAAGAGGCATTGGAACTTTTCAAATTACCTCGTGAAATTGGCACTTACGAGGGCAAAACTATGACAGTAGCTATCGGACGTTTTGGACCTTACATTAGGTTGGGAAATGATTTTTTTTCGCTCGGTAAAGATGATGACCCTTACAGCATCACAGAAGAGAGAGCCATTGAAATTATTGAAGCAAAACGTAAAGCCGACTCTGAGAAAGTCATTAAATCTTTTCCTGAAAATCCTGATGTACAAGTCTTGAATGGTAGATATGGAGCTTACATCAAGATAGGCAAGCAAAACATAAAAATCCCGAAAGATAAAAACCCTCAATCACTTACTTTGGAAGAGTGTTTGCAACTTGCCAAAGAGCAAGAAGGAAAAGAAAAAAGCAAAAGTGGAAACAAGAAAAAGTCTTAGAATTTTTCTAAACTCCAAACTTCAAATCATAAACGTCAAAATCTACACTTTCAGTTATGGCAACCAAATCACAAATCACCCCTGAGGAAGCAACTTTACAGAAAATTGTAGCTCATGCCAAAGAATATGGATTTGTTTTTCCGAGTTCAGAGATTTATGATGGCTTGCAAGCTGTATATGACTACGGACAAAATGGTGTAGAACTCAAAAACAATCTCAAAGAAGTTTGGTGGAAGGCAATGACTATGCTCAACGAGAATGTGGTGGGCATTGATGCGGCTATTTTTATGCATCCGCTTGTGTGGAAAGCCTCAGGACACGTAGATAGCTTCAATGACCCTATGGTGGATAACAAAGACTCCAAAAAGCGTTATCGTGTAGATCATCTTATTGAAGCCAAAGCCTACGAATACGAGGAGCAGGGCTTTCCCGACAAAGCCGCCACACTCATGAGTCAAATGAATAGCCTTTTGGAGAAGGAGGATTTTGAAGGATTAGGCAAATTATTGAAAGATGAAAAAATTGTTTGTCCTGTTTCGGGTACAGGTAACTGGACAGAAGTAAGACAATTTAATTTAATGTTTGGTACTATGCTGGGTTCGGTAGCAGACGAAGCCTCTGTGATTTATTTACGTCCTGAAACAGCACAAGGTATTTTTGTTAATTTCTTGAATGTCCAACAGACGGGCAGAATGAAAATTCCATTTGGTATTGCTCAAATTGGTAAGGCTTTTCGGAATGAAATCGTAGCAAGACAATTTATTTTCCGTATGCGTGAGTTTGAGCAAATGGAAATGCAATTCTTCTGCCGACCAGGTACCGAAATGCAATGGTACGAGTATTGGAAAGAAAAAAGGTACAAGTTTTTGTTGGCTTTGGGCTTGCCTGCTGAAAAATTACGCTTTCACGTGCATGAAAAATTAGCCCACTACGCTAATGCGGCTTTGGATATTGAGTATGAATTTCCTTTTGGTTTCAAGGAATTGGAGGGCATACATTCTCGCACCGATTATGATTTAGGCAGACATCAAGAGTTTTCTAAAAAGAAATTGCAGTACTTTGATGATGAAATTACAGACAAAGATAAACAGCGTTATGTACCTTATGTGGTAGAAACTTCCATTGGTGCGGATAGACTTTTCCTTGCGATACTTTGCAATGCATATACTGAAGAGATTAAAGTTAATGCCAAAGGTGAAGAAACCAAGCGAATTTTCTTGAAATTTCACCCTGCCATAGCCCCTGTGAAAGTAGCTGTTTTTCCACTTGTACGCAAAGACGGCTTACCTGAAAAGGCTCGTGAAGTTTTTGAGCAGTTACGTTATGATTTCAAAACAATTTACGAAGAAAAAGGCTCTATTGGCAAAAATTATACTCGTATGGATTTAATTGGTACGCCTTTCTGCGTAACCATTGACCACCAAACCTTGCAAGATAATACCGTAACTTTGCGTTATCGGGATACTGCCGAGCAGATACGTTTGCCTATTGCTGAACTCAATAACGTAATTGCCAATGAAGTTTCACTTAAAAATATTTGGAAAAAAATCTCTTAATTGCTTGAAACAGAAAAATGTTTTTTGCTAAAAATTTGATTTTCAGGTGTATAATTCCCATCTCCTTTGGAGAAGGGTTAGGGGTGAGGTCAAAAAAGCAATATTTTGAGTAGTTTAGTGCCGCACTTCATAAATCCTCTGACTTAGTTTTATGTCTCGCATTCTCGCCATAGACTATGGCACCAAAAGAGTAGGACTTGCCGTAACCGATAACGAACAAATTATTGCTACGGCTTTGGCAACTATTGCTACCGAAGAGATTTTTACTTTTTTAGAAAAATATCTCCAAAAAGAACAGGTTGAGGCTTTTGTCATAGGGAAACCCACCCCAAATTCGCAAAACGAAAGAACTCTTACTATTGAAAATTTTGTGCAAAAAGTTCGGCAAAAGTTTCCGCAGATGCCTATTTATTTCGTTAATGAAAGTTTTACTAGCAAAATAGCCCTGCAAACCATGATTTCAGCAGGTAGCAAAAAGAAAGACCGCCGTAAAGAAACAGGTAACTTGGATAAAATTAGTGCAGTAATTATTTTGCAGGATTTTTTAGAACAAAGAAAGTTATCGCGAGATTAAGAAAATAGTTAGCACAAAAGTCGTAAGACTGGTTACAAGGCTAATGACAGGTGAAACATCACTAATAGCTTCAAGGAATGTCTTACGGATAGGTTCTACGTAAATGATGTCATCAGGTTGCAGTTGCAGGTTGATCCTTCGCATGCCTTCTATGGTAGAAAGGTCTATCACAAAAACATTCGGATTTTTCAAATCTCCACGAATTAAGCGAATATTAGTGGCACGTGTATCGTTGGGCATACCCCCTGTTTGAGCTAAAATCTCAACGAGTGTAGTATTTTCATTAAGAAGTGGTACAACCTCACCTTTTGCTCCTTTGAAGACAATTACTCTTTTATTGAGAAATTGCGTTCTTACGTAGCATTTTTTGTAAAGCACTTCGTATTTGAGAGAAAGCAGGCTATCAGCTTGGCGAGCTGTTAGCCCTTCCAAGTACACTGCCCCTACCACAGGCAAATAGACGTGTCCATCAACTTGTACCGTATAGGCAGTAAAATTTACAGGAGAATTGATATTTTGTTGCTGCTGTTGCCCGATAGTAGGATTTCCTGTGCCTGAACTTGGGTCTGGTGGATTAACTCCTTCCAAAGCCCCAATGTATTGTATAAGTTGCCCCTGATTGCTATACAAACGAAAAACTAACCTATCAAAAGGCTTGATACGATAATTATCTTCGGCGTTCATTTTGGCAAGTAGCATTTT
>JANWZC010000162.1 GCA_025054975.1 Raineya sp. | reverse complement strand
TAACAGGGTTGTTGTTCTATTGCCTTCAAAATTTCTTCTCCCATAGGATTAACTCCCGAGCCAAAAAATTTTACAAGTTCGCCTTTTTCATTCACTAAATATTTGCAAAAATTCCAAGTGGGAGCTTGGTCGTTCCAGCCATTTTGGTTTTTATCAGAAAGCCACTTGTAAAGCGGATGCATATCGCTGCCTTTGACAGAAATTTTCTTAAACATCTGAAAAGTTACACCGTAATTTTTCTTACAAAATTGAGCAATTTCTTCATTTGTACCTGGCTCTTGCCCACCGAAATTATTGGCAGGAAAACCGAGTACAGCAACCTTATTGCCGTATTTTTCGTGTAAGGCTTGCAGCTGTTCGTACTGAGGCGTATAACCGCATTGAGAAGCTACATTCACCAAAAGCACTTTTTTGCCTTTGTAAATAGAAAAATCAATCATTTTGCCATCAATGGCTTCCATTTTGAAGTCGTAAAAGGACTTTTTTGCGATTTCTTCGGTCATAACGTTTGGGTTTTGTTGGTTTTCAGGCTTTGACTTGACGGTATTTGCTCCCAAACAAGCTGAAAGAAATACCACAGGAATTAGATAAATTTTGAGCATAACAAAATTTTTTAGTTTTCAAATCCAAAAACCATTATCTTGGCAAAAAGTTTTAATTTTCACGCAAAAAGAAATCTACCAATCTTTATATGAAAAAAAAATCAAAACCCTCAAAAAATACCCAAAAAACTAAATCTAAGGCTTCAACCTCTCTTTCTTACGAAAGTTTATCGGAAAAGATTAAAAATTTGCTCAAAAGACCTAAACTATGGGGTTACTCTTCACGAACTATTATCCGAGAATTGAAATTAGAGGGAAAGCAAGCCAAAAAAATGGTAGAACGCATCTTAGAGGAACTTTTAGAAGATGGCTACATTTATCTCAATGAACAGGGGCGATACAAGTCGCAAGAGGAACACCCTGATACATACATAGGTACGATTGATTATGTCAATAGCCGATATGCTTATTTTGTTTGCGATGAACTGGCTAAAGATGTACGTATTAGCTCTGATGATTTAGGAAATGCTCTGGACGGCGATACAGTAAGAGTTGCCATTTATGAAAGTCCTTACGGCAATTTGGAAGGAGAAGTTCTGGAGGTGTTGAAACGTAAAACTGATGAATTTGGAGGCATTATTCAAATTTCAAAAACGCATGCTTTCGTAATTACGGATAACAAAAAGATGTATTTGGATATTTACATCCCTTTTGATGAAATTGGCAAAGCTAAAAACGGCGACAAGGTACTTGTCAAGATTTTAGAGTGGCATAAAGTAGGTAAAAAACCTGTGGGCAGGGTTATCAGGGTTTTGGGCAAACCTGGCGAACACGAAACCGAAATGCACGCTATTATGGCGGAATATGGCTTACCTTATGAATTTCCCAAAAGTGTTTTGCAGTATGTCAAAAAATTGCCCTCAGAAATTTCGGCTGAAGAAATTGCTCAAAGACGAGATTTTAGACCCATTCCTACTTTCACCATTGACCCCGATAATGCCAAAGATTTTGATGATGCCCTTTCTTTACGAAAGTTAGAAAATGGCAACTGGGAAGTAGGCGTGCATATTGCAGACGTAAGCTATTATGTAAAACCTAATACAGTATTAGATAAAGAAGCCTATCATCGTGGAACTTCCGTTTATTTGGTGGATAGAACTATTCCGATGCTACCTGAAAGGCTTTCCAATGACCTTTGTTCGCTCAATCCAAATGTAGATAGACTCACATTTTCAGCAGTTTTTGAATTAGATGAAAATGCTAATGTCATCAAGGAATGGTTTGGTAAAACTATCATTCATTCAGATAGACGTTTCACGTACGAGGAAGCCCAAGAACGTATAGAAACAGGACAAGGGGATTTTGCCACTGAAATTCAAATTCTGAACAATTTGGCAAAAAAACTTTCTGAAAAGCGTTTCAAGGCAGGAGCTATTGCTTTTGAAACTCCCGAAGTCAAATTTGTTTTAGATGAAAAAGGAACACCACTTGCCGTAAAGCCTAAAATTCGTAAAGATGCCCACAAACTTATTGAAGAGTTTATGTTGCTTGCCAATAAGCGAGTAGCTGAATTTGTATTCAACAGGGGCAAAAACAAGAAACAACCGCCCACTATGGTGTATCGCATACACGAGCCGCCTAATCAAGAAAAATTAGAAACTTTTGCCAAATTTGCGGCTCGGTTGGGATACAAAATTGAAACTCAGGGCAAAAAGATGTCTGATTCGTTCAATCGGATGACTGCTCAATCCGAAGGCAAACCTGAACAAAGTGTATTGCAGAATTTAGCGGTGCGTACTATGTCCAAAGCTCGTTACAGCACCGAACCTATTGGACATTTCGGCTTAGCATTTGAGCATTATACGCATTTTACTTCACCGATACGCCGTTACCCTGATTTAATGGTGCATAGACTTTTAGAACATTACTTGCAAAGCACCAAGAGTGTTCCGAAAGATACTTACGAAGAAAAATGTAAGCATGCCTCAGAACGAGAACGTATTGCCACCGAAGCCGAGAGAGCTTCTATCAAGTACAAACAAGTAGAATTTATGAAACTCAAAGACGATGGCAGAATTTGGGAGGGTATTGTTACAGGGGTTACGGACTTTGGTATTTACGTGGAAATCATTGAGACTAAATGCGAGGGAATGGTACGACTTTCAGATTTGGATGATTTTTACGAATTAGACGAACAAAATTACCGAGTAATTGGCAAGCATACCAAAAAAATCATTGCTTTTGGCGATTTGGTGAAAGTGAAAGTCTTGCAAGCTGATTTGCTTAAACGCACTTTGGATTTATTGCTAGTGCCTGAAAAATCAAGTGCAGGGAAAACCGAAAAAAAGAAAAGAAAACATTAAATTTGTAAAAATTTTGATATATGCTTGCAGAAGTTGAGATAGATTATTCTTGGAGTTTTAATGAATGTTCTCCGAAGGACACTTCGTATATTACGCATGGTTACTATACTTATCCTGCCAAATTTATTCCACAACTTGCGAGCCGTCTTATTAAAGAAAATAGTCAAAAAGGACAGGTCGTAGCCGACCCTTTCATGGGAAGTGGTACAACGATTGTGGAAAGTCTTGTAAATCAGAGAATCGGAATTGGCACGGATATTAACGAAATAGCTTTTTTGGTTGCTCAGGTAAAAACCACACCTTTACCTTCTTTGAAATTAGCTGAGACATTTATTCAGCTTGAAAAAGACCTCAAAAAACGTCTTTTTGCCGAAAAAGAGTATTTTTTGCAAAAAGCTTTTGATAAGTTACACCTTCACGAGAAAATTGATTATTGGTTCAAGCCTGCTCAAAAGGAAAATTTAGCTATTTTGTTGTACAGTATTTTGGAAATACAAGAGGATGCTCTGCGAAGGTTTTTCTTGGTGGCATTTGCCCAAATCCTGAAAACTTGCTCTATTTGGTTACAAAAAAGTGTAAAGCCAACTCGGGATTTGCAAAAAAAAGATTATGATGTTTTGCAAACCTTTTTACAGCATGCCAAAAAAATGATTCAAAAAAATGATGAGTTTTGTAAGTTACTTTCTCCTTCTTATCTTGAAAATATTGAAAATTACCGCATTATAGCTTGTGAAGATGCTCGTAAAATGCCTTGCAATGATGAAAGTATTGATTTGATTGTTACCAGTCCGCCTTATGTAACGAGTTACGAATATGCCGATTTACATCAGTTGCCGTTGTATTGGCTTGGTTATCTGCAAGAACTTGCTGATTTCCGTCAGAAGTTTATTGGTTCGGCGTACAAGGTGCGTGAAAAGAGAAACTTACATAGCTCTTTGGCTTGCGAAATTGTTGCAAAATTAGGCAACAACAAAAAAGGGCGTGAAGTTGAGCATTATTTTGCAGATATGTACGAGGTTTTTAAGGAAATGCATCGTATCTTAAAGCCCCAAGCTAAAACTTGTATAGTTATCGGTAATACAAATTTCAAAGGAATAGATATACTCAATGCAGAAGTTTTTATAGAACAACTACAAAATTTGGGTTTTAAGGTTTTTGATGTTATCAAGCGGGAAATTCCCTCAAAAATGTTGCCTTCTACGCGAGATAGCAAGACAGGACAATTCACTAAAATTGATGACGCAAATCTGACTTTGGTGTATCCAACAGAGTATATCCTGATTTTTCAGAAATTATGAAATTTGAGGATTTGGTAAATTTTTATGAAAATTACCGAAAAAGACATGGTGAAAAATCTTTTCATACTAAACAAAAAGTGATTTTGTAAATTTTACAAATATAAAACATTGATTTTTAGCAATTTACAATTTATAAAAAATCAAAACCTCTGTTAGTTGAGTATAGTATATTTCTGAAATGCTGAGAGAAGCCAAACAAATTCTTAAAAAACTGAATGAAAGTCAAGATTTTCACATTTCACTTTACAAAAACTCCCGAAAGAATGCCAGTATGTTATCTACTTCATAATCCCAGTATTTGTAATCGTGTGCGTATTGTTCGGGTAAATTGACTTTGACTTTTAATTTGGGGTGATTTTTGCGGAGAGCCTCGTAAAAGATTTGCGTTTGCGTGTAAGGACACACTTTATCTTGTTTGCCGTGTCCAAGATAAATAGGAGTTTTCCATTTCTTGATTTGAAAGACGATGTTTTCTTCTTCTTGCCAACGTTTAGGAAACTTCTGATAGTCTCCTAGATATCCAATATGTACCTTATCTTGTGGAATTTTGCTTTGTTCATAGTCGCCTGAAAGTGCAGCGACAGCGGTAAAAAGTTCAGGTTTTTCAAGAGCTACCACAGCTACGCCTCTACCTCCTGTGGAAAGTCCTACGGCAAAATTCTTTTGCGAAGGCAATAACAAACAATATTTCTTTTGCAAAAAACTAAATACGCTATCAATAAGCCAATGCTTTTGAGGTTCTTTTCGCCAATCAGGACGAGTTTCGGGATAAAGTTGGCTCATGTAGTTGCTTTTGCCCATTTCGGGCATAATAAGTACATACCCTTCGGCAAGAGCCTTACGACAAAGCGAACTTTTTTTACACCAATCGTCTCTATGAAAAGCAAAACCTTGCAATATCAATAAATTACCTTTGATGGGTATTTTTTTATCGGGCAAAGCAATATCCACCAAACCACCTGCAATTTTCAAAGTTTGAAAATTTTGCAGACTATCACAAGTAGGTGTCGGCGAGTGCAAGGTATCTGAAAAATGAGCATGACTCGCAGGCGGACTTTGTTTTTGGGAAAAAGCAGTATTGCTTTTTTCTTCTCCGCAAGCCAACAAAAAAATCAAAAACCACATCTTTTTAAGCATATTTTTCAAGGTTCGAGCAAATTTCTTAAATTTTCTATTAGTAGGTGAGCAGTGGAAAAAGTTTTATTTTCAAGCCGAGCAATAACCTCAATGCCTGCTACATTGGTTGTGAAAATTGTTTCTGCCTTTAAAATATCTTCTTTACCAAAACAACCTTCTTGCACATGGATATTTTCTTGCTTACAAAACTCTAAAACTTGCTCTCTCATTACACCTTTTTTCCCTCCACATGCAAGCATAGGTGTATAAAGGCAATTATCACGTATCCAAAAGATATTGGAAACCAAAGCGTCGGCAATATGTTGGTAGCAATCTAATAAAATTACTTCATCGGCATTGCAATTATTTTTTTCAATGCCTGCAAGTACATAAGGCAAGGCATTGCAAGTTTTGTAAGGCGAAATTTGTGAGGCTACCAAAGGCACTTTATTGAAAAAAATAGCTTTTTGCTTGATAAGAGGTTTTTCAGTATGGGGAAAAAGACGTAGTAGCCACGAAATTTGATTTTGTTCGGGAGCATACCAACCTGTACTTTCTCGCCAAACATTGATTTTTATGCGAAAAGTATCCTGAAAATTATTTTTTCGGGCAAGTTCCCAAATCTTGTTTTCTAAAAAATCAGCAGAAAAAAAAGCAGGCTTTTCTAAATGTAAAGCCTGCAT
>JANWZC010000161.1 GCA_025054975.1 Raineya sp. | reverse complement strand
TTTTTCAAACCCGCCCCAAATTGCTTATCGTGATTGATGAAAGCCATAACTTGCGAAATGATAAATCTTTGCGATACAAATTTTTAGTAGAACAACTACTCATTCCTCAAAATACAAGCCGTGAGGTCAAAGTATTACAGCTTTCCGCAACACCTATCAATAATGAACTTATAGACATTCGCAATCAGTTCAAACTCATTGCCCAAGGACAAGATGATGGCTTCAAAAATACTGACCTAGAAATTGATAGCCTTGAAAGTCTTTTCAGAAGCGTTCAAAGAGATTTCAATGAATGGGAAAAAAAACAGACAAGAAAAATAGCCGACTTCATTGCTAAACTGCCCAAAAAGTTTGAAAAACTTTCAGATTCTTTGATAGTAGCACGAACCCGAAAACTTATTGAAAATGAATTTGGTACATTAAAGTTCCCTACCAAAGAAAAACCCATTAACGAGTACATCAGCCCTGAAAATATTGATAAATTACGTTCTTTGGAGGATATTTTGGATGCCCTTTTTATCAATTTAACTGCTTATCGCCCTGCGGATTATATGCAAGTGCAAGAACCTAAAAATGTACTGCACGATGAAAAGCAACGCCAAAGATATTTAGTAAAAATGATGTATATCTTACTTGTTAAGCGTCTGGAGTCTTGTTGGTTCTCTTTCAAAATCACCATAGAAAATATTTTGAAATATCATTTTGAAGTACTTAGTAAAGTGAAACAATTTCTTGAAACTCGTAAAGATAACCTACTAGAAGAAAAAATTGATGAAGAATACAAAGAAGAGTTAGAAGAAACTGCTATTCAACTTCAGTCCGCTGACTTTATCACGTTGGGTAAGAAACAACCTATTCGTATTTCAACAATTACAGATTTAGAACGATTTAGGAAAGATTTAGAAATTGATATTCAAAAACTTTCTTACCTGAAAGAAAACTTGGAGAACTACCAAAAGGACTTCCTTCACGGAAAAGTACAAGACGAGAAACTCAATAAACTTTTAGAGCATATTACCCAAAAACAACAAAACCTTAGTAATAAAAAAGTCCTTGTTTTTACTAGTTTCAAAGATACTGCTAAATTTCTCTACGAAGAACTAAAAAAAAGAGGAATTACAAATATTGCATTTGTATCAGGAACTATCAGCGAAAGTGCCGATGGTTACGTAAGTAGTAAATTTGAAGCTATATTAGAACGTTTTGCACCTTATACGAAATTATATCTTGAAAAAGATTGGTCAAGTTTATATGAAAAATGCTTACCCGAAAGTTATCAAGAAGCAGGCAAATGGAATGTATCTTATGAAAAATGGAAAGAAATTATTAGCAAATACGACACAATTACTTACTATAAACTTGCCCACCCTATAGACGTATTGATTGCCACTGATTGCCTAAGCGAAGGACAGAATCTACAAGATTGCGATATGGTTATCAATTATGATATTCATTGGAATCCTGTAAGGCTCATTCAACGTATGGGACGCATAGACCGAATAGGCTCGCCTAATAGTACTATCACAGGAATAAATTTCTGGCCCGCTAAAAGCTATGAAGATTACCTCAACCTGAAAAAGAAAGTAGAAAACCGTATGGCTCTTATGACCATCGTAGGTACCGAAGTAGATGATAAACTTACCCCTGAACTTGAACGTACCATTCAAGAAAATCCTATCCTTACTCAGCAGGCTCAAAAAATGCTTCAACAACTTCAACTTACGTGGGAAGATGTAGAAACCAATGAAGAAACACTTGGCTTTAATGACCTTTCTTTGGAGCAGTTCCGTCAAGAACTTTTTGAGTATTTCAAAAGGAATGAAGAATATTTCAAGAATATTCCGAATGGAGTTTTTACGGGATTTCGGCTTAAACCTCATCATAAGTGGCAAAACATACCCAGCAGTTTAGTAGCAGTATTGGGATACCCTAAACGCACCGACTCGCAAGATACTCAACACAAATACAGAGAAATTTACCTTTTACATCAAAGTATTGAGGCTCAAAAGAATGATGCAAAATTCTTACTCACTAATTTTCAAGAAATCCTTAGTATGCTTCGCTATCATAAAACAGAGCCTCGTTACGTACCCCGAGAAATTGATAATGGCGATAAAGAAATTTTACAGAAATTAGCCAGTAGACTTCATCAATGGATTTATGCACAAGCATCTACTTCTGCTGTAAATCAGATTCAGGACTTATTTACAGGTGATATGAAGCCACTCAAAATTTCCCCCGAAGAGAAAAAATTAGAAGAGAAATTTATACCTGAAAATTTTGATTTAATAAATTGGTTTGTGATTTCAGAGACGTGAGACACGAGACACGAGACACAAGACACAAGATATAAGATATAAGATATAAGGACATCATTAGATTATTAGGTGATTTTGCCCCCTCTCCTTTGGAGGGGGGTGAGGTTAAAAAAAATTAAGGACATCATTAGATTGTTAGGTAGTTTTGCCTCCTCTCTTTTGGAGAGGGGGTAGGGGTGAGGTCAAAAGAATTAAAAAATAAGGAAACTTATGAATTTAAGTGTATTCTATCAAAATCAGTTATCGCTTTTTGAGGCATCTACTCAACTATTTGAGCAATTAGGCATTCAGCTCAACTCTAATACGGCTCAGCCTTTGCCTATAGAGGAAATTCTTCAAGAATACTACAAAGACAACGATACTTTTCAAGCAGTTCAGCACACTTATTTTATGGGCATTTTGGAAGACTCTGCCCTGCAAACTACGCAGAAGTTATTTCCACAAAGTTATTCTTTTGAAACTGCCGCTGCCCAAGCTAATCAACGTTACGATGGACTCATGCTTTTTGCTTTGGAACTACATCGCTATCCAACACGTACAGAAATTTCTGAAATCACTCGTGCTTTCAATCGGAAGAGTCGGAAAATGCCTGTGGGAGTTTTATTCAAGTATCCTGACAAAGAAAATCCTAGTAATTTTTTGCTTACACTTGCTTTCAGTGAGCGTTTCAAGTATTTGCAGTCTTGGAGAGCAGGTGAGAAAGTAGGCAAGGTCATCATGCTCAGAGATGTTGATACCCAACAACCTCATGCGGGGCATCTGCGAATTTTGCAAGATTTAAGAAAAACCTCCGATATTGCTACCTACGAAGCCTTACATAAACGATGGCTGGAAGTTTTGGATGTCAATATCTTGAATAAAAAATTTTTCCAAGAACTTTCGCATTGGTATTTTACAGCAATACAAGAGGTTCATTTCCCCGAAGACCTGATAAAAAATCCAGAAATTCGCAATGCCACTAACTTGATACGACTAATCACTCGTATAATTTTCATTTGGTTTATTAAAGAAAAAAACTTAGTCCCCGCACAACTCTTTGAACCTAAATTTTTAGCTTCTATCCTAAAAGACTTTTGTACCAAAGAATCATCTCACAATTATTACAATGCTATTCTGCAAAATCTGTTTTTTGCTACGCTCAATCAAAAAGTCTCTGAAAGAAGATTTGCAGAAGAAGGCGATTTTACAACTAATCAGAAAGAATATGGAGTAAAAAATCTTTTTCGCTATGCAGAGGCTTTTACTATTCCGAAAGACGAAGTATTAAAACTTTTTCATCAAGTTCCTTTCTTGAACGGAGGACTCTTTGATTGCCTAGATAAACCCAATGAAGAAGGTAAAATTTTGTATGTAGATGGATTCAGCCGAAACCCCAAGAAAAAAGCCATCGTACCCGATAGACTTTTCTTTGAAAAAGAACGAAAAGTAGATCTTAACCCAATCTATGACACCAGAAATGTTACTTACGTTACAAGGGGGCTGATTCATATCTTGAATAGTTACAAATTTACTATTACCGAAAATACTCCATTAGAAGAAGAAGTTGCCTTAGACCCCGAATTGCTTGGAAAAGTTTTTGAAAATTTACTAGCCTACTACAATCCCGAAACTCAAACTACGGCTCGCAAGCAAACAGGCAGTTTTTATACGCCTCGTGAGATTGTGGATTATATGGTGCAAGAGGCTCTTAAAGAGTATCTCAAGCAACAAGTAGGGCAAAAAAAAGAAGATTTTGAAGAAAGATTGCAGCAACTTTTCCAAGACGATATTACGGAAAACCCTCTGCACGAAGAAGAAACCAAAGAGGTGATAGAGGCTTTACACCGATGCAAAATCTTTGACCCTGCTTGTGGTTCAGGGGCTTTCCCTATGGGCGTTTTGCTCAAAATGGTCTATTTGCTCCAAAAACTTGACCCCCAAAATCATTATTGGAAAGAACTGCAACGAAATAAAGCTATCCAAGAAACTGAAAAAACCTTTCATATCTGCGATAAAGAAGAACGTTCAAGAAGATTAGAGGAAATCAATGATATTTTTGAAAACAATACCAGCGACTACGGTAGAAAACTCTACCTCATTGAAAATTGTATCTACGGAGTAGATATTCAACCTATTGCCGTACAAATTGCTAAATTACGTTTTTTTATCTCTTTAGTTATTGAGCAGAAAGTAGATAGAAGCAAAGATAATTTTGGCATTCGCAGTTTGCCTAACCTTGAGACTAAATTTGTTGCTGCAAACACCTTGATTGCTCTCGATAAACCCCAACAACTGCCTTTACGAAACGCTCGCATAGATGAACTAGAAGAACAATTAAAACAACTCCGACATCAATATTTTACAGCCAATACCCGAAAACAAAAATTGGAACTGCAACAGGAAGATAAACAAATCAGAAAAGAAATTGCTCGACTATTAAAGGCGGACGGCTGGGAAAGCAGAGCTATCGAGCAGATTTCTTCCTTTGACCTCTACGACCAAAACCAAGCCGCTGAATGGTTCGACCCCGAGTGGATGTTTGGCATTCAAGACGGCTTCGATATTGTCATCGGCAATCCCCCGTATGTGCAACTCCAAAAAGATAATGGCAAACTCGCTCAAATTTATCAAAACTGCTCTTTTCAAACTTTTGTACGCACAGGGGATATCTATTTGCTTTTTTACGAAAAAGGCATTGAGCTACTCAAACAGCAAGGACACTTAATTTACATCACTTCCAACAAATGGATGAGAGCTGCTTACGGCGAAAAACTCAGAAAATTTTTCTTGCAGTACAATCCGAAAAAACTCATAGACCTAGGCAGTGGCGTCTTTGAGAATGCTACCGTAGATACTAATATCTTGCTTATACAAAAAGATAGCAATAGCTATGCTCTTCAAGCCGCAGACCTTTCGCATGCACATGCTTTCAAAGAGGCTATCCTTCAGGCAAATTTTGTCTCTTTGAATTGGCTCAATGCAGATATCTGGATGATTTGCTCCAATGCAGAACAGCGTATCAAAGAAAAAATTGAAAAACTCGGAAAACCGCTCAAAGAATGGAATGTGCAAATTTACAGAGGTGTATTGACAGGCTATAATGAGGCTTTTATTATAGATGGCAAGAAACGAGCCGAACTTCTTGCACAAGACCCCAAAAGTGAAGAAATTATTAAGCCTCTTTTGCGTGGTAGAGATATAAAACGTTACCACGCCCAATGGCAAGACCTGTGGCTGATAAATACTCATAATGGAATAAAAGAATTAGGTATTCCAAGAATAAATGTTGAAAAGGATTATCCTGTAATTTACAAACATTTATTGCAGTACGAAGAACAACTAAAAAAGCGTCAGGACAAAGGCGACCACTGGACTAATCTTCGCAATTGTGCCTACTTACAAGAATTTGAAAAGGAGAAAATTGTGTGGCAGGAATTAACACAAGGAGCTGAATTTGATTACGACAAAGATAAATTTTTTGTATCTAATACTGCATACATTTTAACTGGAAAAAATCTCAAATATATTTTGGGCTATCTCAATTCAAAATTTAACGAAATAACATACAAAAAATGGTATTCTACAACATTAGGGGGTAAGGGTATTAGGTGGTTAAATCAACATGTAGTAAATATTCCTATCCCAACCATTACCTTGCAAAATGAAATGGTTATAAGTAAGATAGAAAGATTAGTTGATAAAATTATCATTTCTAACGATAACCATAAAAATACAGACATCACTTTAT
>JANWZC010000160.1 GCA_025054975.1 Raineya sp. | reverse complement strand
ATCTGTAAATAAAATGCCTTGATGACAAGCACTACACTTGTTTTGGAAAACTTGCAAACCCGCAAGTTCATCAGCAGAAAGACTTGCTTTGCCTGCCAAGTATCTATCATATTTGCTATCAGCGGAAATCATCATTACCATGAATTGCGAAAGAGCCTTCAAAAATCGTTCGGTAGTGATTTCCTCCGAACCAAAAGCCTCTTTGAAAAGTTTGGGATAAGTAGCGTGATTGCGAAGTTTTTGGAGAACATTGCTCAATTTCTCATCCATTTCCACAGGGTTTTCAATCGGCTGAATAGGGAAAAAATCTAAATGATTAACACCGCCGTCCCAATTAAATTCTTTGTGCCAAGCCAAGTTCTGCAAAGAAGGGGCATTGCGAATTCCCAATTTATCATCAATTCCGTGGCTTACATCATGCTCGTGATGGGTAAAGGCAAAAGGTTGTTGGTGGCAAGTTCCACAGCTAATCGTACCATCCCGTGAAAGCAGTCCGTCATAGAATAGAGCTTTGCCGAGCTTAAAACCCGCAGGTGTGGGCGGATTTTCGTTAATTTTGTAATGTGGTTCAGGAAAATTTTGGGGCTTTTCAAAGCGAATAGAGGCATATATATCAGGCTTTTGCTCTTGGGTTTTTCGGCAAGCAAAAGCGAAAGAAATAAACATCAAAAGAAAATAAGTACGCCAGTTCATAGTCTTTTTACAAAAGTAACAAATTTTTAAGGAAAAGGTTGCTCTCAATGATTTTTTTTTGAATGTTGTTGCAGGTATTGAGTTTTTTACTAAATTGCCACAAAAATTGTGCAAGGTATGATAAAAAAACTCCTTTATTTGCTTATTGCAGGCAGTTTGTTGGTTGCTTGCAAACAAAATAACACAGGTGGCGAAGTTAAAAAGGCAGATACTACGCAAACTATTGCCAAAGATACAGTTAAGTTGGGGCAAGAAGTTGCCAAAGTTGCTTCTGAACTGCCTTCACCTGTGGATTTTATTGCTCATATCAATCAAGCCAAATTAGAGTACAATGCCAAATACCTCAACAATCCCGAAAATGTGAATGCTTATTTAAGTACTTCACAACGCAGTGCTATCAACTTGGGTGTGTATTTAGTAGATTTGGGCTACAATTCTTTGTATATGAAAGCCCAAGAAGGCTTGAAATTTTTGAAGTCTGTAAAAAAACTTACCGACCAACTTAATATTCTTGATGAACAAACCAAAGAAATGGTAGTAAAATTTGAGAAAAATCTTGAAAATCGCGACTCCTTGCTCACTATTGCCCGTGAGGGTTACTTTTCCATAGATGAATATTTGCGTAAAAATGAAAGAGCTGATGTAGCTTCCAATGTACTCATTGGGGCTTGGGTAGAAGGTTTATATTTGGGAACAAGTTTGCTCAAAGAAGTTCCTAATTACGATAAAGAAGAAAGATACAAATTAGCTCTTTGGCGTATAGGCGGGCAGAAAACATCTTTGGAAAATATCATCAATATGGTTGGCAAAATGGAACAGAATGACGAAAACAAACAACTCCTTACTAAACTCAAAGAATTGTACAAGGCTTATGAAAGTGTAAAAGTAGAAAGTGCTTCCAACGATATAGATGTCTTGGATATTGCTGAAGTGCAGAATGCCGATGAGATTAGTGATAAGGTACTTGTAAAAACCACTAAAAGAGTTGAAATTAGTAAAGAGGCTTTTGAACAAATACACGCCAAAGTTTCAGATTTAAGAAGTTTTTTGGTGAGAAAATAGCACACGCCTGAAAAGCAAATGAGGGGCACTTTTTTAAGAGTGTCCCGTTTTTTTGTGTAAAAGGAAGCAGTTTAGAATGTAATGGAAATTGTTGAAACATTTTACACTTAAAAAAATTTTACTCTATTGCCTTTTTAGTTGCTGGATATATTTCGGTTATGCTCAATAACAAGTAGGAGTATGCTAAGCAACAAAACCGAAATAACCAAATGAAATTTTAATAATCACACTTTTCAAAGACATCTTTTAGTATCCTGCCAAGAAGTTTTTGATAAGGTTACTTGCTATTTTTTCACAAAACAATTTTTTTGATAAAAAATTCCTATTATCTTGCAGTTTGTTTTATATTTGCCTAAAATTTGTCCCCAATGGAAAGTTCGCATTACAAGAAAGTTTTGCTTTTGCTTAAATCGGTGATTTTCAACTATCACGGATTAGATGAAGAAGAGCAAAAAATTCTCAAGGAAACTGCTGAACAAATCAATGGGACAGAAGAGTTAAAATGGGTTAATGAATTTATTCTGCAAGACGATTTGAGTTCATTTGATAGAGCCAGGGGGTACTTTAAAATGGTCATAGACGAATTTTCTAAAGAACAAAAGTTAGACATTATTCGTCAGATTTGGGATGCCAACCGCAGTAAAGGCTATGTCAGTGAAATAGAAGCTACTTCTCTCTTAAAAATTGCCAAAGATTGGGGAGTACAGAGCGATTTTATTGCGTATGTACGTAGTACGCATAAAAATGCTTGAAATAATTCATTTTTTCTCTCTATAAAAATCCTGATGTGCCGATTTTTTGTGTGCTTATAGGAGTTTGCTCATCATGGCTCTATATTGCACATTTCGGCACATCTTTTTTTACAAAACCACTTTTCAAAAAAATTGTTTGATTTTTTGTCCTTTAATGCTGTAATATGTATTTTAGTACCGAAAATAACTCTAAATAGCTATGTTTGAGTGGGTAAATCATTACTTTGAGGGGACAATTTTAGAAAACAAGCCCTCGCAGATAGCGGCTTTTTTGGCTTTTGTTCTTGTAGCCGTACTTTTCAAAGGTATTTTAGCTCCCCTGATTTTACGACTGATTTCTAAAATTTTTATTCGCAAAATAGAAAGCGATAAAAATGTTTTGACGAATTTTATTTTATTCACTCAAAAATCTATTAAACGTTTTTTAGTTTTTTTATTTTTCTACATTGCTTTTCAGCAATTAAGATTTCCCAAAAGTTGGAATTTAGCCCCTTCTAATGAATTTGGCTTACATTTTTTGCTTGATAAGTCGTATCAGATTTTTTTAGTAGTGCTTTTTACGTTGTTTGTGTTACGGGTTATCAATTTTTGGGGATTATATTTTCTGCAAAAAGCTGGCCAAACCGAATCACGTATGGACGACCACATCATTCCTTACTTGAAGGAAATTGCCAAAGTAATGGTTGTATTAGTGATTTTGGTTTTTACGCTTAGCAAAGTCTTAAATCTAAATGTTAATGCAATTATTACAGGATTAGGTATTGGAGGATTGGCAGTGGCACTTGCAGGCAAAGAAACCCTTGAAAATCTGTTTGCTTCTTTCACTATTTTTTTAGATAAGCCTTTTATTACAGGCGATTTAGTGAAAGTTGATAACATCATTGGTAGGGTTGAAAAAGTAGGTTTTCGCACTACTCGCATACGTACTGTTGAGCGTTCAGTAATTACATTACCCAACAAAACTATGGTGGATAAGCCTGTGGATAATCTTACCAATCGTGTTACGTGGCGAGCTTTTTTTGAAATAGAACTTACTTATCAAACTCCTATGTCGGTTTTGAAAACCATTAAAGAGGAAATCTACGACTACTTGCACCAACACACACGTACTGATGAAAATAGCCAAGTGTTTTTTTCAGATTTTGGTCCTCATTCACTCAAAATGCAGATTTATTACTTTGTAGTAACCAACGATTTTTTTGATTTTATGCGAGTGAAAGAAGAAATCAATTTCAAAATTCATGAAATTGTTACTCGCAATGGTGCAGAATTTGCTTTCCCTACACGTACTATTTTCGTAAAAAATGAAGAAAAAAGTCTCCCAAACTCTTGAAATAGGAAATTTCTATGAAAATAAAGCCAAAGAATTCTTGCAAGCACAAGGCTATGAAATGATTGCCCAAAACTACCGTTTCGGCAAAGGAGAAATAGATTTAATCGCTCAAAAAGGAAATTTGTTGATATTTGTAGAGGTTCGCTATCGCAAAAATACTGCTTTCGGCTTTCCCGAACAAACCATTTCAGCAAAGAAAAAACAATTACTTCGCCAAACAGCAGAAAATTTCATTTTTGAGCAAAAATGGCAAGGTAATATTCGTTTTGATGTAGTGGCAATCAGTGGAAATGACCAAATAGAGCATTTTCAGGATTGCTAACTACCCAATCTTTTTTACTCGTCTTCTTTCAAGTCATTGGGTTTTCGGGGAACGCACAAAATCCAAATAGTTTTATCTTTGAAGCGTTTTTGCAATTGCAGGGCGTATTTATCGGCTTTATCAAAATTATCCGAAGCCATCACATACACCTCGTAAAAATTGTTGATAGGACTCTGTCGTATTTTGGCATTAAGCTTGTAACGCGAAATCAACTCTCTTTGCCTGCGTTCAGCATTTTCTTTTATCATAAACGAGCCGACAACAACATAGCTACGATAAAATTTCTGACGTAAGTTTTGTCTTTCTTCATCAGAAATCTGTTCAGGATGCACAGGAAACTCCGTTTCTACAATTACACTATCTTCGTTTTTTTCAGAAACGGTATCTTTGATAATAATCTCTTCCATTGCTACATCATCATCGTAGATAGTGCTATCTTGGGGAGGCGGTTCGAAGTTGATAAAGGCAGTATCTAAACTGGAAAGTTTGCGTAAGTTGTAGATAAGTTGTATTTCATGAACGGGATTTTTATTGAAGCCTGCTTTTTCATCATTAAATTTGAAAGTATAACTAATTCCGAATTTGGAATAATAAAACTTTGTTCCTGCCATTACGGCAAAGCCATAATCTTTTATCCAACTTGCTCCGAACCAATGATGTTTTTTATCATTGACATAATTGAAAATATTGTTGATTTCAACAGTAGAAGTTTGATTATCAAATTTACGAAAAATCATCATAGGCTTCATGCTCCAGAACATAAGCTTATCGGAGCTAAATTGCCGAGCCAAAGACACAAACCAATTGGCTACTGGAAAGAAACCTTTGGAATTATAAGTGGAAGAAGGCTTGAACAGACGAGGCAATCCTGCTCCGAATTCCCAAGCACTGAAAGGTCCTGATTTACCACCAAAAGCGTACATCAAACCTACTTGCCCAACAGGGCGGGCAAATCTATCTCTTCGATTGACAAGGGCAGGGTCATCAATTGTACCGTCAGGTATATTGAAACCGTCATTTTCAGCCCCCATAGCTATTCCTAAACGCAGATTTTCTACAGGCACACCAAAAAGGCTCTCCATAAATTTCACCTTCACTTCCCGTGCATACGAAAACCAAAGTCCTGTGGTTCGCCAAATGCTACGAGTAAAATTATAGACATTGCCTCCAATAGCATTGGGAGTTAATTCTTCTTCATAAAGTGGCTTACCACGTTTATCACGGAGTTGTCTGCCAAATTCGTCAAGCCTGGGAGCACCTCGCTTGTAAATGTACTTATTGAAACTCAAAGAGGCATACGTTGGTACATTCTGAAATGCCCCAATTTGTTGGCGATGAAATGTAAAAAAGAAAAGTGGGTCTTCCCCTGAACCAAACACAGGTTGCAAACCTGCCGCCGCAGGATTGAGCAAATGATAATTATTGAAGTTGTGTAAATGAAAAGGCGTATTAGGCAAACCTTGTGCATTCACAAGATTACTTAAAGAAAATAAAAAAATGTAAATGCGTATGAAATGCTTCATTAGGTTTGAGCTTTGAATATTTTCGCAAAATTACGTAAGTTTTCAAAAAGAAAAACACTTTTTTGCGAAAATATCTGCAAATCAATAAAAAAACAAATTTTTTGCCAAAATTTTATTTTTCACCATTTTTTCTTGGCAATAATCACACACATGTACGAACCCAAAGCACCTCCTTTTGCCCAACCAATCCCTATGTCTGTGAGATTTGCATAAAATTTATCTATGCCCAAGAGGTGGCTTCGGTGTCCTGCTTTGCGGTGGTCTATTTCGCCTTTATCTTTTAAGAGGTAAATGATACCTTCCTTAGGAGTAGTAACTCCTGCTACAATAGATTCAAAATAATTGCTGTTAGCGGGTTCTGTCCATTCTTTGGGTATGCCATAGCCTGCCTCGTAGATTAAAATATTGATGCC